>NZ_PIBL01000028.1:0-2168 GCF_002806645.1 Klebsiella sp. H-Nf2 | reverse complement strand
AGCTTAACCTTAGGGAGGGCGCTTACCACTTTGTGATTCATGACTGGGGTGAAGTCGTAACAAGGTAACCGTAGGGGAACCTGCGGTTGGATCACCTCCTTACCTTAAAGAACCTGCCTTTGTAGTGCTCACACAGATTGTCTGATGAAAGTAAAGAAGCAAGGCGTCTTGCGATTGAGACTTCAGTGTCCCCTTCGTCTAGAGGCCCAGGACACCGCCCTTTCACGGCGGTAACAGGGGTTCGAATCCCCTAGGGGACGCCACTTGCTGGTTCGTGAGTGAAAGACGCGTGCCGATATATCTCAAAACTCATCTTCGGGTGATGTTTGAGATATTTGCTCTTTAAAAATCTGGATCAAGCTGAAAATTGAAACGACACATCTTTAATGGTGTGTTCGAGTCTCTCAAATTTTCGCGACACGATGATGTTTTACGAAACATCTTCGGGTTGTGAGGTTAAGCGACTAAGCGTACACGGTGGATGCCCTGGCAGTCAGAGGCGATGAAGGACGTGCTAATCTGCGAAAAGCGTCGGTAAGGTGATATGAACCGTTATAGCCGGCGATGTCCGAATGGGGAAACCCAGTGCAATTCGTTGCACTATCGTTAACTGAATACATAGGTTAACGAGGCGAACCGGGGGAACTGAAACATCTAAGTACCCCGAGGAAAAGAAATCAACCGAGATTCCCCCAGTAGCGGCGAGCGAACGGGGAGCAGCCCAGAGTCTGAATCAGCTTGTGTGTTAGTGGAACGGTCTGGAAAGTCCGACGGTACAGGGTGATAGTCCCGTACACCAAAATGCACAGGCTGTGAACTCGAAGAGTAGGGCGGGACACGTGGTATCCTGTCTGAATATGGGGGGACCATCCTCCAAGGCTAAATACTCCTGACTGACCGATAGTGAACCAGTACCGTGAGGGAAAGGCGAAAAGAACCCCGGCGAGGGGAGTGAAAAAGAACCTGAAACCGTGTACGTACAAGCAGTGGGAGCACCCTTTAGGGTGTGACTGCGTACCTTTTGTATAATGGGTCAGCGACTTATATTCTGTAGCAAGGTTAACCGTATAGGGGAGCCGCAGGGAAACCGAGTCTTAACTGGGCGTTAAGTTGCAGGGTATAGACCCGAAACCCGGTGATCTAGCCATGGGCAGGTTGAAGGTTGGGTAACACTAACTGGAGGACCGAACCGACTAATGTTGAAAAATTAGCGGATGACTTGTGGCTGGGGGTGAAAGGCCAATCAAACCGGGAGATAGCTGGTTCTCCCCGAAAGCTATTTAGGTAGCGCCTCGTGAACTCATCTTCGGGGGTAGAGCACTGTTTCGGCTAGGGGGTCATCCCGACTTACCAACCCGATGCAAACTACGAATACCGAAGAATGTTATCACGGGAGACACACGGCGGGTGCTAACGTCCGTCGTGAAGAGGGAAACAACCCAGACCGCCAGCTAAGGTCCCAAAGTCATGGTTAAGTGGGAAACGATGTGGGAAGGCACAGACAGCCAGGATGTTGGCTTAGAAGCAGCCATCATTTAAAGAAAGCGTAATAGCTCACTGGTCGAGTCGGCCTGCGCGGAAGATGTAACGGGGCTAAACCATGCACCGAAGCTGCGGCAGCGACACTATGTGTTGTTGGGTAGGGGAGCGTTCTGTAAGCCTGCGAAGGTGGCCTGTGAGGGCTGCTGGAGGTATCAGAAGTGCGAATGCTGACATAAGTAACGATAAAGCGGGTGAAAAGCCCGCTCGCCGGAAGACCAAGGGTTCCTGTCCAACGTTAATCGGGGCAGGGTGAGTCGACCCCTAAGGCGAGGCCGAAAGGCGTAGTCGATGGGAAACAGGTTAATATTCCTGTACTTGGTGTTACTGCGAAGGGGGGACGGAGAAGGCTATGTTAGCCGGGCGACGGTTGTCCCGGTTTAAGCATGTAGGCGGAGGTTCCAGGTAAATCCGGTACCTTTTAACGCTGAGGTGTGATGACGAGGCACTACGGTGCTGAAGTAACAAATGCCCTGCTTCCAGGAAAAGCCTCTAAGCATCAGGTAACATTAAATCGTACCCCAAACCGACACAGGTGGTCAGGTAGAGAATACCAAGGCGCTTGAGAGAACTCGGGTGAAGGAACTAGGCAAAATGGTGCCGTAACTTCGGGAGAAGGCACGCTGATA
>NZ_PIBL01000027.1:0-3957 GCF_002806645.1 Klebsiella sp. H-Nf2 | reverse complement strand
AATCAATTTTTTTACCGGATTTTTTACCTAACCACTGACAATAATCTTTTGCCTGTTGCCAGATAACACCTGCAGGATAATCCCCCTTTAGCAGAGAAGGATGACGTTTTGCCAGTATATCCACAGGGTGGATTTTTTTATCTGTTACTTTCAAATAAACATTAAAATCATCGTTGGTGACTTTATATTTTGATATCGAAAAATCACTTAAAATAACCTTATGTAAAGTTTTATCATCCTGTTGTATGCTGAAAAGTAATTTTTCACCAACTAATGGACCAAAATCACCCATTAAAAACTCACCACCCTGAACAGGGACCATATTAGAGACCGATTTATCCACAAGTGCTTTAGCTGCTTTTTCACTCCCGGTGGTATTTCCCTGATCGCACCCGAGCAGTAAACTGGCGGCAACAGAAGCAACTACGATTAATTTTCTCATCTTATCACCTAAGCCTTTGCATCAGGCAGTCATTGTCCCCGTCGGGTGCTGGTCGTCGATCATGGCAAGATATTCTGACATCAGGCTATCCGGGACAGGTTTAAATAGTCTCTCCGGTTTATTGGAACATTCATTCAACGTTGTTGCTCCGGTTAAAATGATATATGTCACCACCAAACGACATTATTTATTGATGACGCAACGGAAAACATACTGCGGACCAACACCATATTTTTCATAATCATCGTCTTTATTGATCTTTGGAACTGGCAAATCTGATTGTCTGAACACGGTTAAAGCGTATTGTCTGTCACCGCCAACATTCCCGCGCAGGACTTTTTTAGTACCCTGCGCAGGCCCCTGAGGATCGTTTACCGGAGAATGAGAGTAATAATCTGCTGCATACCAGTCATTGGTCCATTCAGAGCCACTGAGTCCCATATCATACAGACCTAAGGGGTTTGGCGGGAACTTCCCTATTGGATAAAAAGGAAGCCCAATACCATCAGTATAACTATCCAGTTCGTCCTGGTTCGGGAAATTTTTCCCGGGTAAAAGCTCACCATTGTTGGTAGCAAACGGAAGATACTGCCCTCTGGATCTTGCTGCATACTCCCATTGCGCCTCTGTCGGCAAATCAATTTTTTTACCGGACTCCTTACCTAACCACTGACAATAGTCTTTTGCTTGTTGCCAGGTCACATTTGCTGAATAATCATCGGATAATAAAGATGGATGATTTTTCATAAATGGACCTACTGGCAGTGCTCTTTTATTAGTAAGTTTTGAATACTCTTTATAATTCTTATTAATAACCTTATATTTTGATATTAAAAAATCACTTAACACAACCTTATGTAATACCTTATCATCCTGGTTTATGCTGAAAGGCAGTTTTTCACCGACTAACGGCCCAAAATCCCCCATTAAGAACTCGCCGCCCTTAACGGGAACCATGTTAGAGAGTGACTTAGCAACAAGCGCTTCAGACAAGGTTTCACGCTTGTCAGTACTCTTCTGGTCGCACCCGAGCAGAAAACTGGCGGCAACAGTAGCAACTACGATTAATTTTCTCATCTTATCACCTAAGCCTTTGCATCAGGCAGTCATTGTCCCCGTCGGGTGCTGGTCGTCGATAATGGCAAGATATTCTGACATCAGGCTATCCGGGACAGGTTTAAACAGGCTGTCCAGCGGAATATTATATTCATTGAGCGTTCCGACTATAATATAGTATTACAGTCAAACGATATCATTTATTAATAACGCAACGAAATACAAAAAGAGGACTAACTCCAAACTTTTGATAATCATCACGCCCAGCAAATTTTGGCACAGGTTGTGACGATTGCCTGAATATAGTCAAGGCATACTGACGATCTCCGCCAACATACCCCCTTAAAACTTTTTCATTACCTTTAACTGGACCTTGAGGATCATAAACAGGGGAGTGGGAATAATAATCAGTTGAATACCAATCATTACTCCATTCGGCTCCACTTAGCCCCATATCGTATAAACCTAGCGGATTCGGAGGATATTTCCCAATTGGATAAATAGGAAAACCATAACCATCTGTGTATTCATCTAATTTCTTTTGTTCAGGTATATTAGAACCAAGCTCGAAATTTCCATTATTAGTCGCAAAAGGAAGATACTGCCCTCTTGACCTTGCCGCATATTCCCATTGTGCTTCTGTCGGTAAATCAATATTTTTATCGGACTCCTTACCTAGCCACTGACAATAATCTTTTGCCTGTTGCCAGGTCACACCAACAGAGTAATCACCTTTTTGCAAGGATGGGTACTCTTTTACCAGAATATTAATGGGAGGTTTTTTCATTCCTGTTATCTGCAGATATTTATTATAATCATCGTTGGTAACTTTAAACTTTGATATCGAAAAATCGCTTAATACAACCTTATGTAATACCTTATCATCCTGGTTTATGCTGAAAGGCAGTTTTTCACCGACTAATGGGCCAAAATCCCCCATTAAGAACTCGCCGCCCTTAACGGGAACCATGTTAGAAAGCGACTTAGCAACAAGCGCTTCAGACAAGGTTTCACGCTTGCCAATACTCTTCTGGTCGCACCCGAGCAGTAAACTGGCGGCAACAGAAGCAACTACGATTAATTTTCTCATCTTATCACCTAAGCCTTTGCATCAGGCAGTCATTGTCCCCGTCGGGTGCTGGTCGTCGATCATGGCAAGATATTCTGACATCAGGCTATCCGGGACAGGTTTAAATAGTCTCTCCGGTTTATTGGAACATTCATTCAACGTTGTTGCTCCGGTTAAAATGATATATGTCACCACCAAACGACATTATTTATTGATGACGCAACGGAAAACATACTGCGGACCAACACCATATTTTTCATAATCATCGTCTTTATTGATCTTTGGAACTGGCAAATCTGATTGTCTGAACACGGTTAAAGCGTATTGTCTGTCACCGCCAACATTCCCGCGGAGGACTTTTTCGGTCCCCTTTACGGGTCCCTGAGGATCGTTTACCGGAGAATGAGAGTAATAATCTGACGCATACCAGTCATTGGTCCATTCTGAGCCACTAAGTCCCATATCATACAGACCCAGGGGGTTTGGGGGATATTTCCCCACTGGATAAATAGGAATACCTGCTCCATCAGTATATTCACTCAGCTCATCCTGGCTGGGGATGTTTTTACCGGGCAGGAACTCACCATTATTCGTTGCAAACGGAATGTATTGCCCTCTGGATCTTGCTGCATATTCCCATTGCGCCTCTGTTGGTAAATCAAATTTTTTACCAGACTCCTTACCTAACCACTGACAATAGTCTTTTGCCTGTTGCCAGGTGATGCCAACAGAATAATCACTTTTTTGCAATGATGGGTAATCTTTTAGCAGAATATTAATGGGTGGTTTTTTTACTCCTGTTATCTGCAGATATTTATTATAATCATCATTGGTGACTTTGTATTTTGATATTGAAAAATCGCTTAATACAACCTTATGTAATACCTTGTCATCCTGGTTTATGCTGAAAGGCAGTTTTTCACCGACTAATGGGCCAAAATCCCCCATTAAAAACTCGCCGCCCTGAACGGGAACCATGTTAGAGAGCGACTTAGCAACAAGCGCTTCAGACAAGGTTTCACGCTTGTCAGTACTCTTCTGGTCGCACCCGAGCAGTAAACTGGCGGCAACAGAAGCAACTACGATTAATTTTCTCATCTTATCACCTAAGCCTTTGCATCAGGCAGTCATTGTCCCCGTCGGGTGCAGCTCATCAATCATGGCAAGATATTCTGACATCAGGAAATCCGGGATAGATTAAATATCCTATCCGGTTCAGCCGAATATTCGTTGAGCATTCTGACTCGGTTAAAATAAGAGATGGCATCACACATTATTTATTAACGACACAACGAAATACATACTGCGGACCAACACCATATTTTTCATAGTCACCATCAACTTCTTCTGGGAGTGGTGAAGCAGATTGTCTAAACATAGTCAATGCGTA
>NZ_PIBL01000026.1:0-4643 GCF_002806645.1 Klebsiella sp. H-Nf2 | reverse complement strand
TCGGGCCGTCAGTCGCAGCAACAACCAGGATCGCGCCGTCCATCTGCGCAGCACCGGTGATCATGTTTTTAACATAGTCGGCGTGGCCCGGGCAGTCTACGTGCGCGTAGTGGCGAGTCGGGGTGTCGTATTCAACGTGGGAAGTGTTGATGGTGATACCACGAGCTTTTTCTTCCGGTGCGTTATCGATCTGGTCGAATGCGCGAGCAGCACCGCCGTAGGTTTTAGCCAGTACGGTAGTGATTGCAGCGGTCAGCGTTGTTTTACCATGGTCAACGTGGCCGATAGTACCGACGTTAACGTGCGGTTTTGTACGTTCAAACTTTTCTTTAGACATCGATTGTCCCTCTAAGACACGGATAAATCGGTGATATCACCACATCAACCAGGCAACATGCCCGACTTGTTGAATGCAATAAACAGAGAGAAACAGGGAAGGAGAGATAAAGAAGTGGTGCTGATACCCAGAGTCGAACTGGGGACCTCACCCTTACCAAGGGTGCGCTCTACCAACTGAGCCATATCAGCACGTCTGGAGCGGGCAGCGGGAATCGAACCCGCATCATCAGCTTGGAAGGCTGAGGTAATAGCCATTATACGATGCCCGCATCCTGAAACTCGGCTACCCAGTTCTTTCTGTCACAAAAAAGAGATTGCTCTCTTTAATGTTGAGCTGATTAGTTTACCCAACCAACTCCGGCTACGCAAAGCGTCGCCAGAAAGTGGTGGTGGGGGAAGGATTCGAACCTTCGAAGTCGATGACGGCAGATTTACAGTCTGCTCCCTTTGGCCGCTCGGGAACCCCACCCAAATTGTTATGGTGCCGACTACCGGAATCGAACTGGTGACCTACTGATTACAAGTCAGTTGCTCTACCTACTGAGCTAAGTCGGCATCAAGTAGCGCGCATTCTAGGGAGAGGAGCGAGTTCATGCAACTAAAAATTTGCATAAAACGTTCTATTGCTCACATTTTGTGCTCTTCCGCGGAAAAATGGTGTAATTTCAAACAGTGGAGTGCAAATATTCGCCAGAAAATCGGCTCATCAGCCTCTTTCCGGCATGGTCTGTCACCGAGAACACTCTCCGACAGCTGACAGAAAGATATACAGCCCACTAGCGCTTATCCCATCAGCAACGCACATCCTTTACCCAGAATAAGAAACTTATTCATCTCTTGTGATGCTGACGCGAGAATGCAGCATTCAATGAGTTTTTTTCTTATTATTCCCGGCAATCTGGTGTTACCCTCCTGCCCATTGTCCTGATTAACTCGTGTGAAGCATCGCCGTTTCGACGTATTCGGTGATGGTAAGAACATGCTTATGAGCCAAAAAGAGCAGACGTTAATGACACCGTACCTACAATTTAACCGCCACCAATGGGCTGCACTTCGTGATTCTGTCCCGATGACGTTAACCGAGGATGAAATCACGCGGTTAAAAGGCATCAACGAAGATCTCTCTCTGGAAGAGGTTGCTGAGATCTATTTGCCACTGTCGCGTTTGCTCAATTTCTATATCAGTTCTAACCTGCGTCGTCAGGCTGTCCTCGAACAATTTCTTGGCACCAATGGTCAACGAATTCCCTATATCATCAGCATTGCTGGCAGTGTTGCGGTAGGAAAAAGCACCACAGCCCGTGTACTGCAGGCCTTGCTTAGCCGTTGGCCAGAGCACCGCCATGTTGAACTCATCACCACTGACGGATTTTTGCACCCTAACTCGGTATTGAAAGAACGCGGGTTAATGAAGAAGAAAGGCTTTCCGCAGTCCTATGATATGCATCGACTGGTGAAGTTTGTCTCAGACCTTAAATCAGGTGTACCGCAGGCAACCGCACCGGTTTATTCCCATCTGATTTATGATGTTATTCCAGACGGCGACAAAACCGTCGCACAACCGGATATTTTAATTCTTGAGGGGCTCAACGTTCTGCAAAGTGGAATGGATTATCCGCACGATCCCCATCATGTATTTGTATCCGATTTTGTCGATTTTTCTATTTATGTCGATGCACCGGAAGAATTATTGAAAAGCTGGTATATCAACCGTTTTCTCAAATTCCGTGAAGGGGCGTTTACCGATCCTGACTCCTATTTCCACAATTACGCAAAGCTGTCTAAGGAAGAAGCGGTAGATATTGCCACCTCGCTATGGAATGAGATTAACTTAATGAATCTCAAGGAAAATATACTACCAACCCGTGAGCGCGCCAGCCTGATTATGACCAAAAGCGCCAATCATTCTGTGAATCAGGTACGCTTACGTAAATAAAGCAAAGGGAGCCGAAGCTCCCTTTTTTATTCTGCGCTACGCAATGATATTTCACCGCCAACCCAGGCTTTTATCACTCCATCCTGTTCCAGCAATAGTGCACCCTGCGCGTCAATGCCTCGGGAAATTCCATAGATCTCTTTATCACCGATAATGAGTTTTACCGGGCGATGAATAAAGTTATCCAGTTTTTCCCAGCGCGGCAGATAGGGCGCTAACCCTTCTTGCTCGAACAGTTCGAGGCCCAGACGTAGCTCTTTAATCAGGCGCGCGGCGAGGAGGTTGCGATCGATGATAACCCCCGCTTCCTGAAGGCTTATCCAGCCCTGATTGACGACGTCAGACTCCACGCGACGCATAACAAGATTAATACCCGCGCCGCTAACGATTAGTGCGGCATCGCCCGTTTTCCCGGTCAGTTCCACGAGGATCCCTGACAGTTTACGATCTTGCAGGTAAATATCGTTTGGCCATTTCACCCGTACCTGATCGGCCCCGAGCTGCTGCAGAACTTCAGCAATCACGATACCAATTACCAGGCTGAGTCCAATAGCCGCTGCCGGCCCTTGCTCCAGGCGCCAGAACATCGAGAGATAAAGATTGGCGCCAAAGGGCGAGAACCATTTTCGACCTCGCCGTCCTCGCCCTGCCTGCTGATATTCAGCCACACAGGCATCCCCGGATGTCAGCTCATCAAGCCTGTCCAGTAAATATTGGTTAGTGGAGTCAATCACGGGGAGAACCGTCACCCGGCCATGTTCAATCTGTTGGGAAATCTTTTTCTCATCCAACAGATGAATGGGCTCTGGCAGGCTGTAACCCTTACCTGGCACAGTAAACACATCGACGCCCCAGTCGCGTAAGGTCTGGATATGCTTATTAATCGCCGCCCGGCTCATACCTAACTGCTCACCAAGCTGTTCACCTGAGTGGAACTCGCCATCAGCCAGGATAGAAATCAACGTTAAGGGAATACTATAGTCTTTCACGCAATGCTCTCCTCTGCGTTGACTTCACCATGCGTTCCAATGAAGCGCACCTCGGGCTGAAGCCATACATCAAATTTCTCACCCACCTGCTGGCGAACGTAATGGGCTAGTTTTACCACGTCCTCGCTGGTCGCTCGATCTTCATTAATAAGTACCAGGGCCTGTTGTCGATGGACGGCCGCGCCGCCAATGCGTTGTCCTTTGAGCTGACATTGATCGATTAACCAGCCCGCGGCCAGCTTGACGGTGCCGTTTGCCTGCGGATAATGCGGCGCCTGGGGGAATTGCGCCAGCAGCGCTTCAGCAACCTGAGCGCTGACGATCGGGTTCTTAAAGAAGCTTCCGGCATTGCCGTTAATCTTTGGATCCGGCAACTTAGTCATTCGCATATGACAAACGGAATCGAATACCTGCTGTGGGGTGACGGTCTGTGGATCAAGACGCGTTAAATCACCATAGCTCAGCACCGGCTGCCATACTTTCGCCAACGATAATCCAATCGCGACGATGGCGTAGCGATCCTGATATTCATGTTTGAAGATGCTGTCGCGATAGCCGAAACGGCATTCCTCTGCTGAAAGACGTTCCTTACGACCCGTTTCCAGCTCGATGCAGTCAACATATTCGCAAACCCGCTGCAGCTCGACACCGTAGGCGCCAATATTCTGGATCGGCGAAGACCCTGCGCATCCAGGGATCAATGCCAGGTTTTCCAGTCCTGGCATCGCATGCTGTAGCGTGAACTGCACCAGTTGATGCCAGTTTTCACCAGCACCGACGTGCAAGCACCAGGCTTCCGGGGTTTCGCTCACCTCGATCCCCATAATCCGGTTGATGATCACCGTACCGGCATAGTCGTTCAGAAACAGAACGTTACTGCCTTCCCCAAGAATCAGCGTGGGCTGACCTTCTGCGACAGCAGTTTGCCAGGCGCTTAATAACTGCTGCTCAGTTTCGGCGCGTACAATCGTCTTGGCGGAGCGCTCAATGCCAAAGGTATTCCAGGGTTTGAGGGAGTGGTTCATAGTGGCTTCCTGATGCAAAATCGGCGTTAGTTTACCGTATCTGGCGGGGGAAGGCTTGCCCGATTGCAGGGGCAATGATGTTGCAGGGCGTTATCGGGCTGCGCGGTCAGCAGATGGCTGAGGATCCGTAGCCCCGGTAAGCGCAGCCCACCGGGGACACATGCCGACATGCTGCCCGGACCACTGAAACGCAAAAAGCCCATCCGTCAGGATGGGCTCTTCACTTGTTTGATGCCTGGCAGTTCCCTACTCTCACATGGGGAGACCCCACACTACCATCGGCGCTACGGCGTTTCACTTCTGAGTTCGGCATGGGGTCAGGTGGGACCACCGCGCTAGTGCCGCCAGGCAAAT
>NZ_PIBL01000025.1:0-5968 GCF_002806645.1 Klebsiella sp. H-Nf2 | reverse complement strand
AGAAAGAGACGCTCTCCATCATTGACGACCAGCACGGGGCGCCCACCGGCGCTGAGCTGCTGGCAGACTGCACGGCGACGGCAATCCGTGAAACGCTGCGCAATCCGGCGCTGGCCGGCACCTATCATCTGGTGGCCAGCGGCGAGACCAGCTGGTGCGACTACGCCCGCTATGTGTTTGAAGTGGCGAGAGCCCACGGTGCAGAGCTGGCGGTTCAGGAAGTGAAGGGTATCCCGACGACGGCCTATCCGACGCCGGCGAAGCGTCCGCTGAACTCACGCCTGTCGAATGAAAAATTCCAGCAGGCATTTGGGGTGACTCTCCCGGACTGGCGTCAGGGTGTGGCTCGCGTGGTAACGGAAGTGCTGGGCAAATAAACGGGTGGCAAACGATGAACATTATTAAAACAGAGATCCCTGAGGTGCTGATTTTTGAACCACGCGTGTTTGGTGATGCGCGGGGCTTCTTCTTCGAGAGCTTCAGCAGCAAGGTGTTTAATGAGGCAGTGGGCCGCCAGGTGGATTTCGTTCAGGACAACCACTCCCAGTCCCAGAAAGGCGTACTGCGCGGGCTGCACTATCAGCTGGCTCCGCACGCCCAGGGCAAACTGGTCCGCTGTGTGGAAGGCGAGGTGTTTGACGTGGCGGTGGATATCCGTCGTTCATCGCCCACCTTTGGCAAATGGGTGGGCGCGGTGCTAAGCGCAGAGAATAAACGTCAGCTGTGGATCCCGGAAGGGTTTGCCCACGGGTTTATGGCGCTGAGCGACACGGTGCAGTTTGTCTACAAGGCGACGAATTACTACGCGCCACAGTCAGAACGGAGCATCATCTGGAACGATCCGGAGATAGGGATTGACTGGCCGGCGCTGAGCGACTGCGCACTGTCGCTGTCGGAGAAAGATCTGCAGGCACACACGCTGGCCACCGCAGAATTATATAAATAATTAGGTTGTTTTTTCCTAAAATGGCGGGTTCCAGATGGAGCTCGTCATGTTTATTCGTTTACAAGCCGGGTCAACCAGCTGACTTGACTTACCTTCCTTCTCAGCGTAAAACCGCCAACAGCATTATTTAAATTCGTGGCTATCCGCCATTACCCAGTTAACTGATTAAAGTGTAATCGAATGAAAATAGCTATCGCTGGTACAGGTTATGTTGGTTTATCGAACGGTGTCCTGATTGCGCAAAACCACGAAGTGGTTGCCCTGGATATCGTACAGGCCAAAGTGGATATGCTTAACCAGAAGATCTCTCCGATTGTGGATAAAGAGATTCAGGAATATCTGGCAGAAAAACCGTTAAAATTCCGTGCCACCACGGATAAGCACGACGCATACCGTAATGCCGACTACGTGATCATTGCCACGCCGACCGATTACGATCCCAAAACCAACTACTTCAACACCTTTACGGTGGAAGCGGTTATTCGCGATGTCACAGAGATCAACCCGAACGCGGTGATGATCATTAAATCTACCATCCCGGTGGGGTTTACCCGCGACATCAAAGAACGTTTAGGGATTGATAATGTTATTTTCTCTCCTGAGTTCCTGCGTGAAGGCCGTGCGCTGTACGACAACCTGCATCCGTCGCGTATTGTCATTGGTGAGCGCTCTGCGCGTGCCGAACGTTTCGCAGACCTGCTGAAAGAAGGCGCGATCAAGCAGGATATCCCGACCCTGTTTACCGACTCCACCGAAGCGGAAGCGATCAAACTGTTCGCTAACACCTATCTGGCGCTGCGCGTTGCCTATTTCAACGAGCTCGACAGCTATGCTGAAAGCCAGGGGCTGAACAGCAAGCAGATTATCGAAGGGGTATGCCTGGATCCGCGTATCGGCAACCACTATAACAATCCGTCCTTTGGTTACGGCGGCTACTGCCTGCCGAAAGATACCAAGCAGCTGCTGGCGAACTACGAATCGGTCCCGAACAATATCATCGCGGCTATCGTCGATGCCAACCGTACCCGTAAAGACTTTATCGCGGATTCTATTCTCGCCCGTAAGCCGAAAGTGGTGGGTGTGTATCGCCTGATCATGAAGAGTGGTTCGGACAACTTCCGTGCCTCTTCCATTCAGGGCATCATGAAGCGCATCAAGGCGAAAGGTATTCCGGTTATTATCTATGAACCGGTGATGCAGGAGGATGAGTTTTTCAACTCACGCGTCGTACGCGACCTGGATGCCTTCAAACAAGAGGCGGATGTGATCATTTCCAACCGTATGGCGGAAGAGCTGGCGGATGTGGCGGACAAGGTTTATACCCGCGATCTGTTTGGTAACGATTAATTCTGCCTGGCTGTCACTGGCGGCTCCCTGCCGCCAGTATGTTCCCTTTACCTCCCCGCTATATCCCTCATTACGCGTATTTCTCGCTCATTCAGATTAAACTCAATAAATTGTGATGGACATTACGATCCTGCTCAAAATCCATTGCGGGTTGAAAACAGGTCCGATAAGTTAAACTTACCTTGTGAAGAGCTACCGTCACTGTGATGTAGATGCCGGAGATAAGCGCCGGGAGGTAAAACGAAGCCTGCAATGCAGGCTTTTGTTATTTATGCGCTAAGAAAAAAACGATGAACAGGGCGCAGGAGGCACTATTTTTCCTTGGCTTAAAGCCACAATAAAACGCAGAATGAACGATCATTCTGTCATATCATTATTTTATTTCTTAATATTATCTTAATCTAATTGCAATAAGGCGCCAGCGTTACCACTTGCGTTTATTAAATGTCAGCTTCGTTTTCTTTCTGTCTTTCAAATAAGAAATCAAGAAATAAACGGATACCGCAAGTAGTATGGCAGCCACCACTAAGAAAAATAGGTTTTCCATAATATCTACCACAGCGTTTGTTAGTTGAATTATTAGGTTGTTAAGCAATACGCCAGTACGTGTCTGTCGTACTGAGATCCCTAACATATCCTGTTTTTGAGAAAATTCCTACAATGAGTAATGTTTTTTATCTATCAGCATATAATGCTGTTTTCACTATCAAAAATGGGATGGATGTAAGATAAGTCTGAGTACCAGGCGCGTGGATATTTGCTTTTCTGATAAAGGCTGGATGAAACTGGTTTCAGGCGGGCAAGTAAAAAGACAAAAATTCCGTCTTTAGCACAAAATATTATATATAAAACAATGAATGCGCATTCAGTCGACATATCAGCAGGATGACGGGGGGCTACATAAAAGAGGTTGCCGCAACCTGACGATTGCGGCAGGGCAGGGAATTAGATCTGATAGTAATTCTTGTACCATTCCACGAAGTTCTTCACGCCTTCCTTTACTGACGTCTGCGGCTTGAAACCCACAAGGTCATATAGCGGTTGGGTGTCTGCGCTGGTGTCCAGCACATCGCCCGGCTGAATGGGCATCATATTCTTCTTCGCTTCCATCCCCAGCGCTTCTTCCAGGGCGGTGATGTAGTCCATCAGTTCCACCGGTGAGCTGTTGCCAATGTTATAAACCCGATATGGCGCGGAACTTGTCGCCGGTGAACCGCTCTCAACGGTCCACTCGGCATTGGCCTGCGGGATCACATCCTGAACGCGCACCACGGCCTCGACGATGTCGTCGATATAGGTGAAGTCACGCTTCATCTTGCCGTAGTTGTAGACGTCAATACTTTTCCCTTCCAGCATTGCTTTCGTGAACTTGAACAGCGCCATATCCGGGCGGCCCCACGGCCCATAGACCGTAAAGAAGCGCAGCCCGGTGGTCGGGATGCTGTACAGATGGGAATAGGTATGCGCCATCAGCTCATTGGCTTTCTTGGTGGCGGCATACAGGGAGACCGGATGATCGACGGAATCTTCGGTGGAGAACGGCATTTTACGGTTAAGGCCATAAACCGAGCTGGAGGAGGCGTACACCAGGTGTTTCACTTTGGTATGACGGCAGCCTTCAAGAATATTCAGATAACCCATCAGGTTAGCGTCCGCATAGGCATACGGATTTTCCAGTGAGTAGCGCACACCGGCCTGGGCCGCCAGGTGGATCACGCGATCAAATTGCTCTGCGGCGAACAGCTTTGCCATACCTTCCCGGTCAGCCAGATCCAGCTGCTGGAAATGGAATGCCGGAGATGCCAGGCGATCCAGACGGGCCTGCTTCAGGCTGACGTCATAATAGTCGTTCATGTTGTCGATCCCGACAACATCATGCCCTTCATTCAGCAGGCGCTGCGCGATATGAAAGCCGATAAAACCTGCGGCACCAGTGACCAAAAATTTCATATTTTTCCTCCGGGGTGTGGATATCCCGTTCTACATAAGTGCCGATTTTACACTGGCTTGCGGTTGGGATCACTTGCTTTACAGTTGCAGGATGTGAGTTCTAGTGGCGCCGTAGTGCTTAACTCCTATTTAATGCAAATGATATTCATTTAGAAAAATATCATTGAGTATGCCTGTAGCTTATCTATAAAAATCAGTTGTAGGGCAGCCAGCCCTTGGGATTCTGCTATCACGATAAAACACATCATGAATTTCCGAACGAAGAGGTATATCTATTCGTGAAATACGAATTAATTAGTGTTGTTGTCACCAGAGATAACTTGTAACCGAATCATGTATGGCCAAGTTATTGAATGTTTTGATGTTGTATCGAAAGTGTTCCATTCATACCTTGAATTGATTCAAACCGCTTTTTGATTTTTATTCTTCATGACCAGCGCTATAATGCGTCGCGACCTCGTCCGGTACTATTCACTGTTGAGTATGCTGCACGCCATAATGGTGACTGCATGGCTTTGTCATGATACCAATCGCTGAATGGCGCCTGAAGGGATGATTGTCAGGTACTTTAAAGACATTTCACATTCCTTCTCGATGACGTACCTTGTGGTGTTTGGGAAAGTCCTGATAGCGAATGGACGCTAAAGCAAGCAAAGTTGCCGCGGTTTGGCTGCTTTGCACTTTCCAGCATGATGAGACAGCGCGGTAGACACCGCTGATCTTAGCTCATGTTAGATACAATTTACTGAGGCACCACGCATTTTGGTTGCGATAGCCAATGGCGGTAGCGTGCCTGCGTTTTTTGTTATTACAGAATTTATTATTTAAATCATTGAAAAACGAGAGAAAGTATGAAGATTCTTGTCACCGGGGGCGCAGGCTTTATCGGCTCTGCCGTGGTTCGTCATATCATTGAAAGTACTCTGGATGAAGTCCGCGTGATGGACTGCCTGACCTATGCCGGCAACCTCGAATCCCTGGCGCCGGTGGCCGGGAGCGAACGCTACTCGTTTTCCCAGACTGATATCACCGATGCTGCTGCTGTGGCAGCCCAGTTCAGCGAGTTCCGCCCGGATATCGTGATGCACCTGGCGGCAGAAAGCCATGTGGATCGCTCCATTGATGGCCCGGCCGCCTTCATCCAGACCAACGTGATCGGCACCTTCACTCTGCTGGAGGCGGCCCGTCACTACTGGTCCGGGCTTGGGGACGCGCAGAAGCAGGCCTTCCGCTTCCATCATATCTCCACCGATGAGGTGTACGGCGACCTGCACGGCACCGATGACCTGTTCACCGAAGAGACTCCGTACGCGCCGAGCAGCCCGTACTCCGCCTCCAAAGCGGGCAGCGACCATCTGGTTCGCGCCTGGAACCGCACCTATGGCCTGCCGGTGGTGGTGACCAACTGCTCCAACAACTATGGTCCGTATCACTTCCCGGAGAAACTGATCCCGCTGACTATCCTTAACGCCCTGGCGGGTAAACCCCTGCCGGTGTATGGCAACGGGGAGCAGATCCGTGACTGGCTGTATGTCGAGGACCATGCCCGTGCGCTGTACAAAGTGGCGACCGAAGGCAAAAGCGGCGAGACCTACAACATCGGCGGTCATAACGAGCGTAAAAATATCGACGTGGTGCGCACCATCTGCGCCATTCTCGACAAGGTGGTGGCGCAGAAGCCGGGCAACATCGCCCACTTCGCCGACCTGATCACTTTTGTCACCG
>NZ_PIBL01000024.1:0-20168 GCF_002806645.1 Klebsiella sp. H-Nf2 | reverse complement strand
AGAAAGAGACGCTCTCCATCATTGACGACCAGCACGGGGCGCCCACCGGCGCTGAGCTGCTGGCAGACTGCACGGCGACGGCAATCCGTGAAACGCTGCGCAATCCGGCGCTGGCCGGCACCTATCACCTGGTGGCCAGCGGCGAGACCAGCTGGTGCGACTACGCCCGCTATGTGTTTGAGGTGGCGAGGGCGCACGGTGCAGAGCTGGCGATCCAGGAAGTGAAGGGCATTCCGACGACGGCCTATCCGACGCCGGCGAAGCGTCCGCTGAACTCACGCCTGTCGAATGAAAAATTCCAGCAGGCATTTGGGGTGACTCTCCCGGACTGGCGTCAGGGTGTGGCTCGCGTGGTAACAGAAGTTCTGGGCAAATAAACGGGTGGCAAACGATGAACATTATTAAAACAGAGATCCCTGAGGTGCTGATTTTTGAACCGCGTGTGTTTGGTGATGCGCGGGGCTTCTTCTTCGAGAGCTTCAGCAGCAAGGTGTTTAATGAAGCGGTGGGCCGCCAGGTGGATTTTGTTCAGGACAACCACTCCCAGTCCCAGAAAGGCGTACTGCGCGGGCTGCACTATCAGCTGGCTCCGCACGCCCAGGGCAAGCTGGTCCGCTGTGTGGAAGGCGAGGTGTTTGACGTGGCGGTGGATATCCGTCGTTCATCGCCCACCTTTGGCAAATGGGTGGGCGCGGTGCTCAGCGCAGAGAATAAACGTCAGCTGTGGATCCCGGAAGGGTTTGCCCACGGGTTTATGGCGCTGAGCGACACGGTGCAGTTTGTCTACAAGGCGACGAATTACTACGCGCCGCAGTCAGAACGGAGCATCATCTGGAACGATCCGGAGATCGGGATTGACTGGCCTGCGCTGAGCGACAGCGCGCTGTCGCTGTCGGAGAAAGATCTGCAGGCGCATACGCTGGCCAACGCGGAAGTGTATATCTAGTGATGACCTGGATTCTGGCTCAAAAAATGACCAGAGCCTGAATCCAGTATATAAATTAAGGTATGTCTAAGCGATGCTGAAGTATTTCTTGAAAAACAAAACCCTCATCTTGAAACTGGCGAAAAGAGATATTGATTCTAAATATAAGGGATCTTTTATCGGCGGTTTTTGGGCAGTTGTTAACCCAGTAATTATGTTATGTGTTTATTCGTTTGTATTTTCAGAAGTCTTCAAGGCTAAATGGGGTAGTTTAGAAGGAGGGAAAGGGACCTTCGCAGTAGTATTGTTTGCTGGGTTGATTATATTCAACTTCTTAGCAGAGTGTTTAAGTCGAGGACCGACATTATTTACCAGTAATGTAAATTACGTTAAGAAAGTTGTTTTTCCACTTGGCTGTCTTCCGTTTAGCATTTTTCTTTCGGCCGTGTTTAATTTCTTTATAAGTTTCATAATTTTGCTCATTGCTCAACTAATTGTCTTCAATTCAGTGCCTTGGACAATTTTATTCTTTCCGTTGTTGTTGATTCCTTTGTTTCTTATCGGTTTTTCATTAATTGTTATTTTTTCAACCATTGGCGTATATTTTCGAGATATAGCTCAGGCTGTGCCAATTATGATAACGTTTCTGATGTTTTTATCTCCGATATTTTATCCGTTAAGCGCAATTCCTAAAAGTTTTCAGGATGTTATGATGTACAACCCGTTGGCGTTTTTAATAGAAAACACACGGGATGTATTAATCTTTGGCAAAAACATGTCAATTGAATCGTATTCAATTCTGTATATTTCAAGTATTATATTTTACATTATTGCAATGAAAATATTCCAGAAGGCTAAAAAAGGTTTTGCAGATGTCCTATAATTCAGTTAAATGCGAAGCTGTCATTCAAGTAGAACATATTACAAAAATTTTTCGCATCTACAACACTCCAAAGGATCGGATAAAAGAATTCCTGGCAAATTTACCACGCCGAGTTGCTGGGGCAAAGCGTATAAAGAAACATAAAGAATTCTATTCACTTAATGATGTCTCCTTAACTATTAATAAAGGAGAGACAATTGGGATCATTGGTGCCAACGGCGCAGGTAAATCAACCCTATTGCAAATTATTTGTGGGACGCTGTCGCCAACTAATGGCAATGTAACTGTAAACGGTAGAGTGGCTGCTCTGTTAGAGCTTGGTGCTGGGTTTAACCCTGATTTCACAGGTAGAGAAAATATATTTATCTCAGCATCAATAATGGGACTAACTGACGAGCAAATAAAAGAACGTTTCGACAGTATCGTTGAGTTTTCCGAAATTGGAGAGTTTATTGAGCAACCGGTAAAAACATATTCTAGTGGTATGTTTGTACGGTTGGCATTTTCAATTATCGCTCACGTTGATGCAGATATCTTAATCGTAGATGAAGCGCTTTCGGTTGGTGATGCGTTCTTTGTTCAAAAATGTATGCGTTTTCTACGGGCATTTATGGAACATGGTACTGTGCTCTTCGTTAGCCATGATACCGCTTCAATTGTAAACTTATGCGATCGTGCTATCTGGATTGATCATGGGCAGAAGAAGATGGAAGGTTCTGCGAAAGATGTTTCGGAAGCTTATCTTGCTGCATTATTTAAACAGAGTAACAGGAATGTATCCGTCAAGCGTCAAAACAAGGATGTTACCGAGGTTGTAGCTTATAAAGATATGCGTACTAGTTTTATTAATGCTAGTAATTTACGTAATGATATAGAACTGTTTTCTTTTAATGATGAAAGTAAACAGTTTGGTGAGAATGGCGCAGAGATCTATAGTGTAAGGCTAGAGGATCAAAACGGTGAACCTTTATCATGGGTAGTTGGTGGGGAAGAAGTTAAGCTTAGAATAAGTGTTAAATGCTTGAAAAGTATGTTTAGCCCAATAATCGGTTTCTATATAAAAGACAGACTTGGACAAACGTTATTTGGTGATAACACATACCTTTCTTATATGGATACACCACTCAGTATGCAACCTAATGACAATATGGATAGCATTTTCGAGTTTAACATGCCTATACTTCCAGTCGGTGAATATAGTATTTGCGTCGCAGTAGCTGAAGGTAGTCAGCAAGAACATATCCAACATCACTGGATACATGATGCGGTAATTTTTAAATCGCATTCTTCCAGTACGGTGACTGGGCTAGTCGGTATTCCAATGAAAAATATTAGTATCTCGGTGAATTAAGAGTAATTATTTTATGACTATGATTAATAAATCAATGCTTTCCAGACCTAGAAAACTGACTTTCCCATTTGGCTGGTGCGGCCATATCCCCTTTGTCAGTTGGCTTGTTGAGGAAATGAAACCGGGTACTATTGTTGAATTAGGTACGCATTCAGGAAATTCATATTTTGCAATCTGCCAGGCTGTCATGGAAAATAATACCGGTTCCAAATGCTATGCTGTTGATACGTGGCAGGGGGATGAGCATGCTGGTAGCTACAGTGAAGATGTTTTCAGAGATGTAAGTGCATGGAATCAGCAGTATTTCTCTGCATTTTCAAATTTAATGCGCATGACCTTTGATCAGGCGAACGAATATTTTTCTGAAGGTAGCGTTAATTTATTGCATATCGACGGCTTACATACCTATGAAGCTGTTAAACATGACTTTGAATCCTGGAAATCAAAATTAGCAGATGATGCGGTTGTCCTGTTCCATGACACCAATGTCCGTGAACGAGGATTTGGTGTATGGCAGCTTTGGGATGAACTTCAACAACAGTATCCATCTTTTGAATTTTTGCATTCATATGGCCTGGGTGTGCTTTTTGTAGGCAAAAAAAGCCAAGCTCTTTATGAAAAGTTGGCTTCTTTTGGTGAGCCTGCCCTCATTAGAGAGGCATTTTCACGCCTAGGTGAGTTAATTACTCTGCGCGAAGAAGCCCATAATCATATCCAGCATATTGAATCAGCCAGATCCGTTCTTGAGAGTCAAAACCAAGAACTTCAGCATCAACTTAATAAATCAAAAGAAGAAAATGAACTCTATATAAAGAGAATTCAGGAAGATAAAAATATTAAAAATGTTATGGCTGGCAGAATCCATGAACTGGAAAACAGTCAGCATCATATTTCTGGCAATGTCCATGCACTCGAAAAGGAAATTGAGCGGCTGATTAATACTAACTCGTGGAAAATCACTAAGCCGCTAAGATTCATGTTTCGAGTACTCCGCGGCCAACAGAAAGATGCGATGTGGCATATTAAAAAAGAAGTCCGTAACATTGCCAAGTCAGCTTATTATCGAACCCCTTATAAGTATCGCGAACAACTATTAACCATGGCATTTAAGGTTCGACCTAGTTGGTTCACTAGTCATCCTAAATTTATGGCTGCTCACTCTCTGATATCAAATGAATTAGAGGTAAGTGATAAGCTTATCGATATTAATTTATTAAGTGACGATATTAATACACAGCCTGGAAGAATTGCTGTTCAATGTCATATTTTTTATCCAGACTTAATCGATGAATTTGTGGCACAATTGTCAACAATGCCGTTTAAGTTCGATGTTTACATTTCAGTAACAAGTGAAGAAGCCAAACAACAATGCAACCTGCAATTTAAGAAGATTAAAAATATCGAAAATCTCGATGTGCGAGTAGTGCCTAATCGCGGTCGTGATATTGCTCCAGTATTCGCCGAGTTTGGTTCCGCCTTAAAACAATATGATTTTGTTTGTCATATTCAAAGTAAGAAGTCATTATATAATGAGGGAAAAACAACCGGTTGGCGAGAGTATTTACTGAATGGTTTGTTCGGTTCGGAATCTAATGTAAAACGAATATTTAAAGCATTTAAAGATGATAATTCGTTAGGGATTATCTATCCTCAAGTTCATCATACATTGCCTTATATGGCATTTACCTGGTTAGCCAACAAACAGCAAGGCAGTGAACTTTGCGCTAAAATGGGAATAGCCTGTCCTGATGGATATTTCAATTTCCCAGCAGGTTCAATGTTTTGGGCCCGTATAGATGCTTTGTCCCCGTTATTCGAGATGAATTTAGCGTGGCAAGATTTTCCTGAAGAAAAAGGACAGACTGATGGGACTACAGCACATGCAATTGAACGTTTGTTAGGTATAGTCCCTCAGGCTTTGAATTATGGTTCATTAATTATAAAAGACTGTGAGAATGAGTCAAAATCCACTTTCCGTTGGGATCATCAATATTTCCCTAGAACGTTAGAGTCGATTCATCAAATAATTTCTGATCCAAGCAAAAAAGTTATTGCTTTTGATATTTTTGATACTTTGTTGATTCGTCCTTTACTTCATCCTGACCATACAAAACAGATCATTGCCAGCCAATTGTCTGCTGAGGAAGCGTCCGAGTTTCTGTCTAAAAGGCCCGCCGCAGAGCAGAGTGCAAGGCACCGCGCTGGGCGGGATATCAGTATTGACGATATCTATAATGAATTGCAGCAACATTATCAGGTTGAACATTCAGTCGCCAAAAAGTTTCGTGAGCTCGAAGAACGGGTTGAAATTGCTTCTGTTTCGGCTCGGCCGGATATGTTGGAAATTTTTGAGTTTGTTAAAAAGAGTGGTAAATCAATCGCTATTGTCAGCGATATGTTTTTACCGCTTGAAACTATCGTTAATATGCTCGAATCTAATGGTTTTACCGGATGGGATAAAATTTATTTATCATCAGATAAAGGTAAAAGAAAGGATACGGGTGAACTGTACGAGCTTCTTTTTACCGAGTATGGTGTTTCCGGTAATGAAGTCGTGATGATTGGCGATAACGAGCGTAGTGATTTACAGTTGCCTTGCGATCGGTTCAACACTCTCGGTTTGCATATTGTTAGAGCTACGGACTTAGCACTTCATACTCCAGAGTATGCAGGGTTAGCTAAGCAGGCGTTTAATTCGGATCTAGACGGAGAACTGACCTTTGGTCTTTTGACGAGGAAAAATTTAAGCCAAATTGGGAGTTTCTCTCCGGAAAAATTAAAGCTTTTCTCTTCAAGTCCGTATCAGATTGGTTACAATCTTGCAGGTCCATTGCTTACCTCATTTGCTGAATGGCTGAGAAAGCGCGCCGCACAATCTGACATTCAAGACTTATATTTTCTTGCCAGAGAAGGGAAAATCATTAAAGACGTTTATGATCTTTGGTGTGATGGGGCAAAAGCTGCACCTCAAAGTCATTACCTGATTTTGTCTCGCCGTGCGGTTAACGTTCCTAATGTAACAACACTGAATGATGTCTTGGATATAGCTAAGTCGACTTTCTTTGCCAATACACTCGAGATGTTTTTACGGGAACGTTATGGATTGGTCCTACCTGAAGAGAAACTATCCTCTTTATACTCTTCTGGGCTTTGGTCTAAAGGCAAGTTAGTAGAAGTGCAGAATGAGGATATTTCCGAAATTAGGTCATTGCTGGAATATCTTATGCCTGATATTCTTTCTGAAGCTCATGCTGAAAAGCAAGGTTTGTTACAATACCTTAAACAGGAAGGATTCTTAACATCAGGTCATAAGACGGTCGTTGATGTTGGATACTCAGGAACGATCCAGAAAGCGCTTATAAATATTGTAGCCGACAGAGTCGATGGTTATTATATGGCAACATCTGAAACTGCAGGAAAGGGCTTAAAGAGCGGAAGTAAAGCTCATGGTTGTTTTATTGATAACTCGATCTCACTTCAAAATGAAAACTCAGTGATTCTACGTCAAAGTTTCGAACTTGAAAAATTGTTAAGCTCGGATGATACCCAAATTGTTAAATATATACTGGAAAACGCGACCGTTACGCCAGTATATAAACAACAGCGTCCAGAAGAGCTTATAACAAAAGACATCAGAACGGAGTTACAAAAAGGCTGCATGGATTTCGTTCGTGATGCAAGAGATATACGAAATACGCTTTACCCTGATTTTTCGCCTTCATTGACAATAGCTGATTCTTTATATAGTGAGTTCATTTCAAGTTGCAATCGAAAAGAAAATGACTTCGTGAAAAAAATGACCTTAGATGATGATTATTGTGGTCGTGGTTTAGTAAATTAAATTAAATTAAAAATAACCCCTCTATCTGCGGATAGCAGATAGAGGGGCAGGGTTTCAGAATGAACCGAAGTGTTGCTATTTTAATGGCTGTAAGAAATGGTCAGGAGTACCTTCAGCCTCAACTTGATTCATTTCTTAACCAAACATATAAGAACTGGTGTTTATATGTTTCTGATGATGGCTCGACCGATTCGACAGCCGAAATTGTTAATAACTTTTATCTTTCTCATCCAGAGATTTCTGGTTTTTTAAAAAAAGGCCCTTGTCTTGGTTTCTGCCTAAATTTTCAATCCATGATCAACGATGAAAAAATCATTGCTGATTATTATGCTTTCTCTGACCAGGACGACATTTGGTTACCCGAAAAAATAGAAAATGCAGTTCGCTTTTTGGACCGTGTCCCCTCAGATACTCCTGCTCTCTATTGCTCGGCTACCACTCTTATCGATCAGGCTGATAATATTATTGGGGAATCACTTTCACCCAATAAGGCACTCAGTTTTGCCAATGCTCTGTTGCATAATGTTGCTAGCGGCAATACTATGGTATTCAATCATAAAGCCAGAGAGTTATTAATGGCTGCCTCGTCTGAAGAAATGGTGGTACATGATTGGTCGCTCTATCAGATAGTAAGCGCATGCAATGGACGCATTTATTTTGATCACACCCCTGGAGTGTTGTATCGCCAACATAGTAATAATGTGATTGGTGATGGACGTAATATTTTTCTACGTGTGCGTAATTTCTTTTCATCTTTTAAAGGAAATCGTGCGGACTGGAATAAACGGAATAAAACCGTTCTCGATAAGATAGTGGCTCACTTCGGTGAGAATGAAAAGCAAGTTTATTATAACTATAATAATATAAGTAAAAGTAGGTTTTTGAAAAGGATTTATTTTTACATAAAATCTGGTGTTTACCATCAATATAAACTCGGTACATTATCAACCATAATTTACGTTTGTGTTGGGAAAATGTAGTAAGGTGCTATGTGAATATACTAGCTTCGCTTGTTCTTTATAAACATTCTTTTCAAGAAATTGAGCTTACGCTTGATTCGTTATTAAATGAAAAGAATATCGATAAACTAGTTATAGTGGATAATGGTTCTTTTTGTACCTGGTTGGATGATTATAAACACGATAAAGTTGATGTCATAAGATTAACTGATAATGAAGGTTTTGGCGCAGGGCATAATAAAGTTTTTGAACATTATAAAAACCAATGTAGTTATTTTTTGATTTGTAATCCTGACATTTACTATGCTCAGGGCGAGGTTGATAAACTGTTTTCCTTTTGTAAGGAAAATGCGGTCGACCTTTCAGTCCCTAAAATCATATATCCAAATGGTGCATTGCAATATGCGACAAAGCTATTGCCGGCACCATTTCAACTTTTCGGACGTCGTTTTCTCTCATCATTTTTTCCCAACATAAATAATGAGTATGAATTGCGTAACGCTAATTTTAATGCTGCATTCTACGCGCCATCGATGTCAGGATGTTTTATGATGGTGAGCAATAACGCCATTCTACAAGTTCAAGGTTTCGACCTTCGATTCTTCATGTATTTAGAGGATGTCGATTTTTCGCGCCGTATCAGTGCGGGAAATTTTAATGTTGTTTATTGTCCTGATTCTACAGTCGTTCATCTATCGCAAAGAAAATCATATCACAGCTTTAAGTTCCTGTTTTATCATATGACCTCTGCGATTAAATATTTCAATAAATGGGGTTGGTTTTTTGATAAAGAAAGACAACAACTCAACAAACGTTGTCTTTCATCATTACCAACCAGATCGGAATAATGGCTTGTAACATGAGTTAATGGTAAACAAAAGGCAGATTTGAGGACAAATCTGCCTTTTATATTTGCGGAATTAACTAGTACTAATATTACTTATGCCGTGCTCTTAAATTATCAATCACTTCCCCGAGATCCAGCCCCTGGTCCTGCAACAGCACCAGCAGGTGGTATATCAGGTCCGACGCCTCATTCTTCAGCTCGAAGCGGTCGTTCACCGTGGCGGCCAGCGCGGTCTCCACGCCTTCTTCCCCCACTTTCTGCGCAATACGCTTGGTACCGCTGGCATACAGCTTCGCCGTGTAGGAGCTCTCCGGGTCGGCATGCTTACGCTCGGCCAGCAGTTGCTCCAGCTGATAGAGGAACAGCCACTGGTGGCCGGTTTCGCCGAAGCAGCTGGTGGTGCCTTTATGGCAGGTCGGCCCGATCGGGTTTACCAGCACCAGCAACGTATCGTTGTCACAGTCCGGCGTGATGCTCACCACGTTGAGGACATTGCCCGAGGTTTCACCCTTGGTCCACAGCCGTTGTTTGGTGCGTGAGTAAAAGGTGACCTTGCCGGTGGCTTCGGTTTTCTCCAGCGCCTCCTTGTTCATGTAGCCCAGCATCAGCACCTCGCCGGATACGGCGTGCTGCACGATGGCCGGCATCATACCGTCCGTTTTTTCCCAGTCCAGCTGTTCAGTCAACATACCCTTATCTCCACGCCCTGTGCCGCCAGGTACGCTTTCAGTTCGCCAATATTAATAATCTGTTTGTGGAATACCGAGGCCGCCAGCGCGCCGTCAACGTTGGCGTCGCGGAAGGCTTCGAGGAAGTGTTCCATGGTGCCCGCGCCGCCGGAGGCGATCAGCGGGACATGGCACACTGCGCGAACCTTCGCCAGCTGCTGCAGATCGTAGCCGTTGCGCACCCCGTCCTGGTTCATCATATTGAGGACGATCTCGCCCGCGCCGCGCTTCTGCACTTCCTCCACCCAGTCGAGGGTTTCCCACTGCGTCACCCGGGTGCGGCTCTCGTCGCCAGTATACTGGTTGACGTGATATTTGCCGGTCTCTGCATCAAACCAGGTATCAATCCCCACCACAATACACTGCACGCCAAAGCGGTCGGCAAGGCGGGTGATCAGCGTCGGGTCAGCGAGAGCAGGGGAGTTAATCGAAATCTTATCGGCGCCGAAGGAGAGGATCTGCGCCGCGTCTTTCAGCGATTTGATCCCGCCCGCCACACAGAAAGGAATATCGATCACTTCCGCCACGCGCGACACCCAGCTCTTGTCGACCACCCGGCCGTCGCTGGAGGCGGTGATATCATAGAACACCAGTTCGTCGGCCCCTTCGTCGGCATAGCGCTTGGCCAGCGGGACGATGTCGCCAATGATCTCGTGATTACGGAACTGCACGCCTTTCACTACCTGGCCGTCGCGGACGTCGAGGCAGGGGATTATCCGTTTTGCCAGCATTGAATGGCCTCCGTTACGTTGAATTTACCTTCCAGCAGCGCGCGACCGACAATCACGCCGCGCACCCCGGTGCCGCGCAGCGCGGCAATATCATTAAGATCGCCGATGCCGCCGGATGACTGAAACGCCACCTGCGGGTAGCGGGCGCAGACTTCCTCGTACAGCGAGACGTTAGAACCTGCCAGCGTGCCGTCGCGGGAGATATCGGTGCACAGCACATGCTGCAGGCCGACCGGCAGATAACTTTCCACCAGCTCCTCCAGCGTCACGCCGGAGTTTTCCTGCCAGCCGCTGACTGCCACCTGCTTGTTGCCGTCGGCGTCAATGCGCACGTCGAGCGCCAGCACCAGCCGTTCAGGGCCAAAGCGTTTAAACCAGCCTTTCACTTCCTCCGGGGACTTTACCGCGGTGGAGCCGACCACCACGCGGGCGACGCCGGCCTCAAGCAGGGCCGCGACATCCGCTTCGGTCCGCACGCCGCCGCCAACCTGTACCGGGACGTCAACGCCGGCGACCAGCGATTTCAGCAAGGGGATCTGGCGTTTCGCCGGATCCTTCGCCCCGGTCAGGTCGACCAGGTGCAGGACTTCCGCCCCCTGAGCGGCATAGGACTGCAGGCGCGGCAGCGGATCGCTGCCATAGTCGCGCTGCTGGCCGTAATCGCCCTGGTGGAGACGAACGACGGTGCCGTCGATTAAATCTAAAGCAGGAATAATCATCACATCTCCAGGAAGTTTTTCAGCAGCTGCGCCCCGGCGCTCCCGGAGCGCTCCGGGTGGAACTGCACGCCAAAGAAGTTATCTTTCTGCACCGCGGCGGTGAACGCCTCACCGTAATTGCACTGGGCGATGGTGTACGGGTTGACCGGCATGGCGTAGCTGTGCACGAAGTAGAAATAAGCGCCTTCTTCAATGCCGCGGAACAGACGATCGCCTGCTTTGGCATACACCCGGTTCCAGCCCATGTGCGGCAATGGCAGACCGTGGTCGGTCATCTTCGGCACCTCTTCTTCGATAATGCCCAGCAGATCGACGCCGTTGTTCTCCTCGCTGCGCTTGCCGAGCAGCTGCATGCCCAGGCAAATCCCCAGCACCGGCTGGGTACAGGCTTTGATCAGGTCGATCAGATCGCGGTCGCGCAGCTGGTCCATCGCCGCCTGGGCGGTGCCGACGCCGGGAAGAAACAGTTTATCGGCACGCAATACCACCTCCGGATCGCGGCTGACCACTGGCTCATAGCCGTGGCGGCCAATCGCCGATTTCACCGAATTGAGGTTGGCGCACCCGGTATCAAGGATCACCACATTCATCACAGCACCCCTTTGGAAGACGGCAGGGCATCGCCCTGGACGCGGATCGCCTGGCGCAGCGTACGGCCAAAGGCTTTGAACAGGCTCTCCACGCGGTGGTGATCGTTCTTGCCCTTGGTTTTCAGGTGCAGGGTCACCGCCATGGTGTAAGAGAGCGAGCGGAAGAAGTGTTCCACCATCTCGGTGCTCAGATCGCCGACGCGCTGATAGGTGAAGTCCGCCTTATACTCCAGGTGCGGACGGCCGGAGATATCCAGCGCACAGCGGGCGAGACACTCGTCCATCGGCAGCACGAAGCCGAAGCGGTTGATGCCGCGCTTGTCGCCGAGCGCCAGCTTCAGGGCTTCGCCGAGGGCCAGGCCGGTATCTTCCACGGTGTGGTGATCGTCGATGTACAGATCGCCGCCGACGTTAATTTCCATGCGGAAGCCGCCGTGGGTGGCGATTTGGTCGAGCATATGGTCAAAAAAGCCGACGCCGGTGTGGATCTTGCTGCCGCCTTCGCGGTCCAGCCACACCTTCACGTCCACCTGGGTCTCTTTGGTGATGCGCTCGACGTGGGCATAGCGGTCGCGGCGGGTCAGCTGCTCGCTGATGGTCGGCCAGTCCAGGGTCTCACGGTCATAGCGCAGGCCGGTAATCCCCATGTTATCCGCCAGCTCGAGGTCGGTGACCCGGTCGCCAATCACATAGCTGTGGCTCTTATCCAGCACGCCGTCTTCCAGCCACGGCAGCACCAGCTGCGTTTTCGGCTTGCGGCAGGCGCAGTTGTCGCCCGGGAAGTGCGGACAAATCAGCACCTCTTCGAAATTGACGCCCTGCGAGGCGAAGATCTGCATCATCAGGTTGTGCGGGCCATCAAACGCTTCCTGCGGCAGACTGTCGGTTCCCAGGCCATCCTGGTTGGTGATCATCACCAGCTTATAGCCTTCCTGCTGCAGCTTCAGCAGCGCCGGGATCACCTGCGGCTCAAACGCCAGCTTGTCGAAACGGTCCACCTGGAAATCCACCGGCGGTTCGGAAATCAGGGTGCCGTCACGGTCAATAAAGAGATACTTCTGGGTCATACATTCTCCGCAGTCAAGGCGTCAATCACGCGCTGGCTCTCGGCACGGGTACCGATAGTGATACGCAAACAGCCGCTTAATGAAGGTTGTTTATTCTGGTCACGTAAGATAATGCCCTGATCCCACAAAGATTTAAACACTGCGCTGGAGGCGGTTATCCGCGCCAGAACGTAGTTCGCCTCGGAATCGAAGACCTGCTCCACGCAGGCGATGCCGCGCAGCTGTTCCACCAGGTAGCGGCGCTCGTCGAGGATCTGCGCCACGCGCTGGCGCATCGCCGTGATGCCTTCCGCGCTCAGCGCCTGGGCGGCGATATCGGCCACCGGCGTGGAGAGCGGATACGGAGCGATCACTTTCAGCAGCACGTTAATCACCTCGGCGTTAGCGAGGGTGAAGCCGCAGCGCAGGCCGGCGAGGGCGAAGGCTTTGGACAGCGTGCGCAGCACCACCAGGTGCGGATAGTCGCTGAGCCAGCCGGCGAGCGTCGCCTGCGGGCAGAATTCAATATAGGCTTCGTCGGCGACCACGATGGCTTTATCGCGGGTCATCTCCAGCAGGTCGCGTATCGACTGCGGATCGATGATCTGTCCGGTCGGGTTGTTCGGGCTGCAGACAAAGACCACCTTCACGCCGTCCAGCTGCGCCTCGATACCCGGCAGATCGAGCTGCCAGTCGGCGAGGGTCGGCACGGTGCGGCATTCGACGCCGATGGTCTCGGCGCTGACGCTGTACATGCCGTAGGTGGGCGGGCAGTAGAGTAGCGCGTCTTTGCCGGGCTCACAGAAAGCGCGGATCAGCAGTTCAATCCCTTCGTCGGCGCCGCGGCTGACCAGCACCTGCTCCGGTTTAACGTCGGCGTAGCGGGCGTAGCTCTCGATGACTGCCTTCGGCTGCGGCTCCGGATAGCGGTTCATCGTTTGCGCGGTAAGCTGGAAAGCCACGGCGGTTGGGAATTCGTTGGCGTTCAGCCAGACGTCGCCTTTGCCGCCCAGACGGCGAGCGGATTGATACGGGGTCAGCGCACGGACGTTGGCGCGGGCTAAATCTTCAATGCTCATGCTTGCTCCTTCAGGGCGGCAACGCGCAGCGTTACGGCGTTTTTGTGGGCGTCAAGGCGCTCGGCGGCGGCCAGGATCTCAATCGTTGAGGCGAGGGCGGCAAAGCCGTCGCGCGACAGCTCCTGCACGGTCATCCGCTTCTGGAAGTCAGCCAGGCCGAGGCTCGAACAGGTGGCGGTATACCCATAGGTCGGCAGGACGTGGTTGGTGCCCGAGGCGTAATCGCCCGCGGATTCCGGTGACCAGTCGCCGAGGAAAACCGAACCGGCGCTGGTGATGCTGTCCACCAGCTCGCGAGCCTGACGGGTCTGAATGATCAGGTGCTCCGGACCGTACTGGTTGGAGATAGCCACGCACTGCGCCAGGTCGCGGGCCACGATGATCCGGCTGGCGGAGAGGGCCACGCGGGCGGTTTCCGCGCGCGGCAGGGCGGCCAGCTGGCGTTCGACGGCCTCAGCGACGCGGCTGCCGAGGTCGGCGTCCGGGGTCAGGAGGATCACCTGCGAGTCCGGGCCGTGTTCCGCCTGCGACAGCAGGTCGGAGGCGACAAAGTCCGGGGTGGCGCCGCTGTCGGCGATCACCAGCACTTCCGACGGGCCGGCCGGCATGTCGATGGCTGCGCCGTCCAGACGCTGGCTGACCTGACGTTTGGCTTCCGTGACGTAAGCATTACCCGGGCCAAAGATTTTATCCACCTTCGGCACCGACTCGGTCCCGAGGGCGAGGGCGGCGATAGCCTGGGCGCCGCCGACGTTAAAGATGGTTTTCACGCCGCACAGCTGCGCGGCATAGAGGATCTCATCGGCGATCGGCGGCGGCGAGCAGAGCACCACCTGCTGACAGCCGGCGATGCGCGCCGGCGTCGCCAGCATCAGCACCGTGGAGAACAGCGGCGCCGAGCCGCCCGGAATATACAGTCCAACTGAGGCGATAGGGCGGGTAACCTGCTGGCAGCGCACCCCCGGCAGCGTTTCGACATCCACCGCCTGCAGCTGCTGCGCGTTGTGGAAGGTCTCGATGTTTTTCACCGCCACCGCCATCGCCTGCTTCAGCTCGTCGCTGAGGCGCTCGCCGGCGGCGGCGATCTCCGCCTCGCTCACCTGCAGCGCGGCGACGGTGGTTTTATCAAACTTCGCGCTGTATTCGCGCAGCGCCGCGTCGCCGTTGGCTTTGACGTTATTCAGGATCTCCGCCACCGTTTTACTGATGCTGTCGGAGGCGGAAATCGCCGGGCGCGTTAAGAGTTGTTGCTGTTGGTCTGCGCTACAGCCGTTCCAGTCGATGATTGTGTTGAAGCTCATGATTGTTTTCCCCTGTGTGTCCCGTGACCGGCTGGCCGATTACTCCATCATCTTCTCAATCGGCAGCACCAGAATGGAGCTGGCGCCCAGCGCTTTCAGTTTTTCCATGGTCTCCCAGAACAGGGTTTCGCTGCTGACCATGTGCATCGCCACGCGCTGCTTGTCGCCTGCCAGCGGCAGAATAGTCGGACGCTCGGCGCCCGGCAGCAGGGCAACCACTTCTTCCAGACGTTCGGTCGGGGCGTGCATCATGATGTATTTTGACTCGCGGGCCTGGATCACGCCCTGAATACGGGTCAGCAGGCGGTCAATCAGTTGCTGTTTGGCGTCGGCCATCTCGCCGTCGCGCTGGATCAGGCAGGCTTTGGAGCGGTAGATCACTTCCACTTCGCGCAGGCCGTTGGCTTCCAGGGTGGCGCCGGTGGAGACGAGGTCGCAGATGGCGTCGGCGAGGCCGGCGCGCGGCGCCACTTCCACGGAGCCGTTCAGCAGACAAGATTTAAAAGAGATACCTTTTTGATCGAGGTAGCGCTTCAGCAGGTGCGGGTAAGAGGTGGCGATGCGTTTGCCGTCCAGCGCCGCCGGGCCGTTCCAGGCTTCATCCACCGGGGTCGCCAGCGACAGGCGGCAGCCGCCGAAGTCCAGACGACGCAGGGTGAAGTAGCGCGGGTCTTCGCCCTGAGCGCGGCGGCTGAGCAGCTCTTCTTCCAGCACGTTTTCGCCGATAATGCCGAGGTCGACAACACCGTCCATCACCAGGCCCGGGATATCGTCATCACGCACGCGCAGAATGTCGATTGGCATATTTTCTGCCAGCGCAATCAGACGCTGGGTGTGCAAATTGACTTTAATGCCGCAGCGGCTGAGTAATTCGCGTGAATCTTCGCTTAAACGGCCTGATTTCTGAATAGCTATGCGTAAACGGGTGTTGTCTAACATTGTTCTTTTCCTCTGAATACCTGTCTGAATCTGTCCGAATTTGGTCCAAAAAAAAGCCCCCGGAAGTGAATCTTCCGGGGGCTCTCTGCGCGTTCATGCACCACTGGAAGATCCAAATGTCTTCCAGCACACATCGCCTGAAAGACTAGTCAGGATGATGGTGATGATGGTGGTGTTTAAATTGAACGCGGTTCATAAAATTCTCTGTGAATGACTATGCATTTGATGTCCTTTAACCTAAACCACTTCCGCCGCAGAAAGCAAGGGCTTTTTTCTATCATTAATTCATTTCACATTGAGCGAAGAAATTGTCAGTTGCCGCTGGCTGGCGTAGCCTGTAATCAGCACAGCGAAAGAGTCAGGAGCCTGGGATGAAAAAGGTCGCGATAGTCGGTTTGGGATGGCTGGGGATGCCGCTGGCGCTGTCATTGATGGCGCGAGGCTGGCAGGTCACCGGCAGTAAAACCACGCAGGATGGCGTGGAGGCGGCGCGGATGTGCGGGATTGACAGCTATCCGCTGCGCCTGGAGCCGCAGCTGGTCTGTGATACCGAGGACCTCGACGCGCTGATGAACGTCGATGCGCTGGTGATCACGCTGCCGGCCCGGCGTACCGGGGCGGGAGAAGGGTTTTATCTGCAGGCGGTGCAGGAGATTGTCGATACCGCGCTGGCGCACCATATTCCGCGGATCGTCTTCACCAGTTCCACCTCGGTATATGGCAACGTCAACGGCACGGTGAAAGAGAACTCTCCGCGTCTGCCGCAAACCGCCAGCGGGCAGGTGCTCAAGGAGCTGGAGGACTGGTTGCACAACCTGCCGGGAACCTCGGTGGATATTCTGCGTCTGGCCGGGCTGGTGGGGCCTTCCCGTCATCCGGGACGTTTTTTTGCCGGTAAGTCGGCGCCGGATGGCCAGCACGTGGTCAATCTGGTGCATTTGCAGGATGTGGTGGCCGCTATTGAACTGCTGTTGCAGGCCCCGAAGGGCGGGCACATCTATAATCTATGTGCGCCCCGCCATCCGGCGCGTGGCCTCTTTTATCCGCAGATGGCCCGTGAGCTGGGGCTGCCGCCGCCGGTGTTCAGCGACAGCCCGGACGGCGGCCAGGGCAAGATTGTGGATGGCAATCGTATCTGCAATGAGCTGGGGTTTGAGTACCAGTACCCCGATCCGCTGGTGATGCCGATGGAGTGATCTGCCAGCGGTGATTCGCATACCGTAAGGGGGTAGCGATGAAACCACTGCTGGATGTCCTCGTGATCCTGGATGCCCTGGAAAAAGAGGGGAGCTTTGCCGCCGCGTCGGCAAAGCTCTTTAAAACGCCCTCGGCGCTGAGCTACACCATTCACCGGCTGGAAAGCGATCTCAATATTCAATTGCTCGACCGCAGCGGCCACCGCGCGCGCTTTACCCCCACCGGACAAATGCTGCTGGAGAAAGGGCGGGAGGTGCTGCATATCGCCCGCGAACTGGAGATCCGGGCGGTCAAGCTGCAGCAGGGGTGGGAGCACACCCTCCGCCTGGCGGTGGACAGCACTTTTCCCGTAGCGCAGCTCTCGCCGCTGATCGCGGCATTTTATCAACAACAGCCGCTGACCCGGCTGCACTTCATTTTTAGTCCCTCGCTGTTTGACTGGCGGCCGCTGACTGACGGGCAGGCCGATCTGCTGCTGGGCGCCCTCGGCGAGCCACCGCCGCTGAGCGGCTATGACTCTCTCCCCCTCGGCGAGCTGGAGCTGCTGCTGGTGGTTTCCCCGCAGCATCCCCTGGCGCGACATCGTGCTCCGCTGAGCTGGCGGACCCTGCGCCGTTACCGGGCGGTGGCCACCGGCGAGGGCGGGGCGCTGCTTAGCGATCAGGAGACCCTGACGGTGTGTGACGCCGCGGGGCAGCTGGCGCTGCTGCGCATGGGACTGGGCTGGGGCTGCCTGCCGCGCTATCAGGTGCAGGCGCTGCTGGAGAGCGGCGAGCTCATCAGCATGGCCGTGGGCGGCCAGTCGCCCCGCCAGCATGCCTGGATCGCCTGGAATGACGCCACCTGCGGTTTGGCGAGCAAATGGTGGCGCGAAGCGCTATTAGCAAATAGTGCTATTTTTGCAATTTATCATACGGAAATCGTATAGATATTAGCACGTTAAAAAATATGCTTACGCAATGAACTTCATAGCATCTTGTCAACGCCGTTGAATTTGTTGCAAAATATGCGGCCTGAAAACCAGAGACTAGCCGACGCTTTTTTTAAAGTGTCGGTTATTTTTTTGGTCGAAAGACACATCATTCAATACCAAGAGGCCGGGCTTCGTACCGGATAGATATTTACTAAAAACCGACAGTCGTTGTCGCTGAGGAATAGAAAGAAATGGGGCAATTTTTTGCTTACGCGCTGGCGTTCACCGTAAAAGGGGATAACTATGTCGCATAACGCTACTCCAAATACCTCTCGCGTGGAATTACGTAAAACACTTACGTTAGTTCCGGTTGTAATGATGGGCCTGGCCTATATGCAGCCGATGACGCTGTTCGATACGTTTGGTATCGTCTCTGGTATGACCGACGGTCACGTGCCGACGGCCTACGCCTTTGCGTTAATCGCTATCCTGTTTACTGCCCTGAGCTATGGCAAGCTGGTACGTCGTTACCCTTCTGCCGGCTCGGCGTATACCTATGCCCAGAAATCCATCAGCCCGACCGTTGGCTTTATGGTGGGTTGGTCCTCGCTGCTCGACTACCTGTTCGCGCCGATGATCAACATTCTGCTGGCGAAAATCTATTTTGAAGCGCTCATTCCTTCGATACCCTCGTGGGTGTTTGTTATCGCGCTGGTCGCCTTTATGACCGCCTTTAACCTGCGCAGCATTAAATCCGTCGCCAACTTCAACACCGTGATTGTGGTGCTGCAGGTGGTGCTGATTGCCGTTATTCTCGGCATGGTGATTTATGGCGTGTTTGAAGGCGAAGGCGCCGGTACGCTGGCCAGCAGCCGTCCGTTCTGGTCCGGTGACGCGCACGTGATCCCGATGATTACCGGGGCGACGATCCTGTGCTTCTCGTTTACCGGCTTCGACGGCATCAGCAACCTGTCTGAAGAGACCAAAGATGCAGAGCGCGTCATCCCGCGCGCGATTTTCCTGACCGCGCTGATCGGCGGCCTGATCTTCATCTTTGCCACCTACTTCCTGCAGCTGTACTTCCCGGACATCTCTCGCTTTAAAGATCCGGATGCGTCACAGCCGGAAATTATGCTCTACGTAGCAGGCAAAGCCTTCCAGGTTGGCGCGCTGATCTTCTCCACCATCACCGTGCTGGCGTCCGGTATGGCGGCGCACGCTGGCGTGGCGCGTCTGATGTACGTGATGGGCCGCGACGGCGTATTCCCGAAAAGCTTCTTCGGCTACGTCCACCCGACCTGGCGCACCCCGGCGATGAACATCATCCTGGTCGGCGCTATTGCGCTGCTGGCGATTAACTTCGACCTGGTGATGGCGACGGCGCTGATTAACTTTGGTGCGCTGGTGGCGTTTACCTTCGTTAACCTGTCGGTGATTTCGCAGTTCTGGATCCGTGAGAAACGCAACAAGACGCTGAAAGACCACTTCCAGTATTTGTTCCTGCCGATGTTCGGCGCCCTGACCGTTGGCGCGCTGTGGGTCAACCTGGAAGAGAGCTCGATGATTCTGGGCCTGATCTGGGCCGGTATCGGTCTGGTCTATCTGGCCTGCGTGACCAAAAGCTTCCGCAACCCGGTGCCGCAGTACGAAGATGTGGCCTAAGACATAGCGTAGTGTGAATGAGAAAAGCCGGAGGGAAACCTCCGGCTTTTTTTTCGTTTGGCCCGGTGCGATATCTTTTGCCCGGCGGCGCTGCGCTTGCCGGGCCTACGGTGATGGTTAACCTTCTGAAATTTAATGGTTATGTAGGCCGGGTAAGCGAAGCGCTACCCGGCAACATGTTGGGCACGGAAACGACGGCCGGACGGTTCCCTCTCCCTCCGGGAGAGGGTTAGGGTGAGGGCAAGCACCGTCGTGCGATCCTTTATGTTATTAGTGACTTCAGCGCACATTGCGCTCCCGGTCAGTCTTCTGCGTTATGTCTCTTATGGTGCAGGGAGCGCACAGGGGGCGGCCAGTCGCCGCCGCCCCCTGTACCCCCGGGCTCCGGCCAGCAAAATCGCCGCTACGCGGTCCCTTCGACTTATCCCTGCAGGCTTCGGGTCGGGCCGAGGCAGCG
>NZ_PIBL01000023.1:0-26446 GCF_002806645.1 Klebsiella sp. H-Nf2 | reverse complement strand
CTGGTACCATCGAACTGCCGGAAGGCGTAGAGATGGTAATGCCGGGCGACAACATCAAAATGGTTGTTACCCTGATCCACCCGATCGCGATGGACGATGGTCTGCGTTTCGCAATCCGTGAAGGCGGCCGTACCGTTGGCGCGGGCGTTGTAGCTAAAGTTCTGGGCTAATTCGTTAGCTTTGAATTAAAAAGGGCGCTTCGGCGCCCTTTTTGCTGCCCGCTGTTCAGCGAAAGAACGCGTACGTCACGCCCTTCATAACGTGCGCTGCAGCGGATAATGAGTAAATGGTCTATTGTAATCATAACTATTCTCATTTAATATTTGTGCATAAATTGAACGGGAGTTTATATGTACGTTTGTTTGTGCAATGGCGTTAGCGATAAAAAAATTCGCCAGGTTGTTCGCCAGTTTCAACCGCAATCTTTTCAGCAATTACGTAAGTTTGTTCCCGTTGGAAATCAATGCGGTAAGTGTGTTCGTGCGGCACGCGAAGTGATGGAAGATGAATTAACCTCCATGCCGGAATTCAAAGAAATCGCCTGAACCCCACGCTTCTCTTTTGACATCCCTATAGGCCGAACTACGCTTCAATAAGTGGAAGCGGAGGGACTATATAATGAAAGGTGATGTCAAAATCATAAGTTATCTCAATAAATTATTGGGAAATGAGCTGGTCGCAATTAATCAGTACTTTCTCCATGCGAGAATGTTCAAAAACTGGGGCCTTCTGCGCCTCAACGATATTGAGTACCACGAATCAATTGACGAAATGAAGCACGCCGATAAGTACATTGAGCGTATTCTTTTCCTCGAAGGTATCCCCAATCTCCAGGATCTCGGCAAACTTGGCATCGGTGAAGATGTGGAAGAGATGCTGCAGTCCGATTTAAGGCTGGAGCTGGAAGGTGCGCAAAACCTGCGCGAGGCGATCGCCTATGCCGACAGCGTCCATGACTATGTCAGCCGCGATATGATGATTGAGATCCTGGCGGATGAAGAAGGCCATATCGACTGGCTGGAAACCGAACTCGATCTGATTGGCAAAATTGGCCTGCAGAATTACCTGCAGTCGCAGATTAAAGTGTCAGACTAATCAGCGTTTGCCACCCGCACCAGAAACCTGCTGCCGTCAGAAATGGCCCAAATGGCAGCGGGTTGTCCTTTTCCCATTTTCTGTTGCCGCCGCACCTGGCGGACAGACCCAATACCACCCACGTCATGCCGGCGAGCAATGACGCTACCAGCACCAGCTGCGGCAGCATTCGCCAGCCATGCCAGGCCCCAAGGGCTGCGAGATATTTTATATCGCCATATCCTAATCCTTCATGTCCACGGACCCTGCGGTATAGCCAATAAAGGGCGGCAAACGAGAGATAGCCAGCTATAGCTCCCCAGACAGCCTCGTTGAGATGATGCGGCGCCAGACAGAGATAAAAAAGCAAGCCGCTCCACAGCAGGGGACAGGTGAAGCGGTCTGGCAGCAAGCCGTGACGCAGGTCCTGCTGACATAATACTAGCGTCAATCCGCTATAGCAGAGTAAGAAGGGGAGGGCGGAGAGCATGAGTAACCCCATGATGGTCAATGAACATAGCCTCACTATGCTTATTGGCCCAGCATGGCGCAAAATGCAATTTCCCAGAATGGATGGCGCAATGCAGCTTTATGGACAGCGTTACCGCCTTGCGCAGCGCACTATCGCGAAGACGCGCAAATCCCGGTGATGATTTTCTAAACAGCGCTTGCGTCGCGCCAGAATTTGCGTATAATGCGCGGGCCTGTCAAAGTTGACGGCCGGTTCGATATGAACCCTGATAGTGCTCTTGGCTATCAAACAATGTCCCCAATCGGGGGACTATGTAAGAACGGTTACACTCTCCCATCAATCGTAATGGGTATGAGGAGTAATCATTTCGTCTATAAAATAATTGGAGCTCTGGTCTCATGCAGAACCAAAGAATCCGTATCCGCCTTAAAGCGTTTGATCATCGTCTGATCGATCAATCAACCGCGGAAATCGTCGAGACTGCTAAGCGCACTGGTGCGCAAGTCCGTGGTCCGATCCCGCTGCCGACCCGCAAAGAGCGCTTTACCGTTCTGATCTCCCCGCACGTCAACAAAGATGCGCGTGATCAGTACGAGATTCGCACTCACAAGCGTCTGGTTGACATCGTTGAGCCAACTGAAAAAACCGTTGATGCTCTGATGCGTCTGGATCTGGCTGCCGGTGTAGACGTGCAGATCAGCCTGGGTTAATCAGGTCATCGAGCGATTGAGAGGTTGAAACAATGATTGGTTTAGTCGGTAAAAAAGTGGGCATGACCCGCATCTTCACTGAAGATGGCGTATCTATCCCAGTAACCGTAATCGAAGTTGAAGCAAACCGCGTTACTCAGGTTAAAGACCTGGCTAACGATGGCTACCGCGCAATCCAGGTTACCACCGGTGCTAAAAAAGCTAACCGTGTAACCAAGCCGGAAGCGGGTCACTTCGCTAAAGCTGGCGTTGAAGCTGGCCGTGGTCTGTGGGAATTCCGTCTTGCTGACGGCGAAGAATTCACCGTAGGTCAGGACATTAGCGTTGAACTGTTTGCTGACGTTAAAAAAGTTGACGTAACCGGTACCTCTAAAGGTAAAGGTTTTGCTGGTACCGTTAAGCGCTGGAACTTCCGTACCCAGGACGCTACTCACGGTAACTCCTTGTCTCACCGCGTTCCGGGTTCTATCGGTCAGAACCAGACTCCGGGCAAAGTGTTCAAAGGCAAGAAAATGGCAGGTCAGCTGGGTAATGAGCGTGTAACCGTTCAGAGCCTGGACGTAGTACGTGTTGACGCTGAGCGCAACCTGCTGCTGGTTAAAGGTGCTGTCCCGGGTGCTACCGGTAGCGACCTGATCGTTAAACCAGCTGTGAAGGCGTGAGGAGATAGCAATGGAATTAGTATTGAAAGACGCGCAGAGCGCGCTGACTGTTTCCGAAACTACCTTCGGTCGTGATTTCAACGAAGCGCTGGTACACCAGGTTGTTGTTGCTTATGCAGCTGGTGCGCGTCAGGGCACTCGTGCTCAGAAGACTCGTGCTGAAATCACTGGCTCCGGTAAAAAACCGTGGCGCCAGAAAGGTACCGGCCGTGCGCGTTCTGGTTCTATCAAGAGCCCGATCTGGCGTTCCGGTGGCGTAACCTTCGCTGCTCGTCCGCAGGACCACAGTCAAAAAGTTAACAAGAAGATGTACCGCGGCGCGCTGAAAAGCATTCTGTCCGAACTGGTACGTCAGGATCGTCTGATCGTTGTCGAGAAGTTCTCTGTTGAAGCGCCGAAAACTAAGCTGCTGGCACAGAAACTGAAAGACATGGCTCTGGAAGATGTGCTGATCATCACCGGTGAGCTGGACGAGAACCTGTTCCTGGCCGCACGTAACCTGCACAAGGTTGACGTACGTGATGCGAACGGTATCGACCCGGTTAGCCTGATCGCCTTCGACAAAGTCGTAATGACTGCTGATGCTGTTAAGCAAGTTGAGGAGATGCTGGCATGATTCGTGAAGAACGTCTGCTGAAGGTGCTGCGCGCACCGCACGTTTCTGAAAAAGCGTCTACTGCGATGGAAAAAACAAACACCATCGTTCTCAAAGTTGCTAAAGACGCGACCAAAGCAGAAATCAAAGCTGCTGTGCAGAAACTGTTTGAAGTCGAAGTCGAAGTCGTTAACACCCTGGTTGTTAAAGGGAAAGTTAAACGTCACGGACAGCGTATCGGTCGTCGTAGCGACTGGAAAAAAGCTTACGTCACCCTGAAAGAAGGCCAGAATCTGGACTTCGTTGGCGGCGCTGAGTAAGTCGGAGGAGTAATACAATGGCAGTTGTTAAATGTAAACCGACATCTCCGGGTCGTCGCCACGTCGTTAAAGTGGTTAACCCAGAGCTGCACAAGGGCAAACCTTTTGCTCCGTTGCTGGAAAAAAACAGCAAATCCGGTGGTCGTAACAACAATGGCCGTATCACCACTCGTCATATCGGTGGTGGCCACAAGCAGGCTTACCGTATTGTTGACTTCAAACGCAACAAAGATGGTATCCCGGCAGTTGTTGAACGTCTTGAGTACGATCCGAACCGCTCCGCGAACATCGCGCTGGTTCTGTACAAAGACGGCGAGCGCCGTTACATCCTGGCCCCGAAAGGCCTGAAAGCTGGTGACCAGATTCAGTCTGGCGTTGATGCTGCAATCAAAGCAGGCAACACCCTGCCGATGCGCAATATCCCGGTTGGTTCTACCGTTCATAACGTAGAAATGAAACCAGGTAAAGGCGGTCAGTTGGCACGTTCCGCTGGTACTTACGTTCAGATCGTTGCTCGCGACGGTGCTTATGTCACCCTGCGTCTGCGTTCTGGTGAAATGCGTAAAGTCGAAGCAGACTGCCGCGCTACTCTGGGCGAAGTTGGCAATGCTGAGCATATGCTGCGCGTTCTGGGTAAAGCAGGTGCTGCACGCTGGCGTGGTGTTCGTCCTACCGTTCGCGGTACTGCGATGAACCCAGTAGACCACCCACATGGTGGTGGTGAAGGTCGTAACTTTGGTAAGCACCCGGTATCCCCGTGGGGCCTGCAGACCAAAGGTAAGAAGACCCGCAGCAACAAGCGTACTGATAAATTCATCGTACGTCGCCGTAGCAAATAATTTTAGAGGATAAGCCATGCCACGTTCTCTCAAGAAAGGTCCTTTTATTGACCTGCACTTGCTGAAGAAGGTAGAGAAAGCGGTGGAAAGCGGAGACAAGAAGCCCCTGCGCACTTGGTCCCGTCGTTCAACGATCTTTCCTAACATGATCGGTTTGACCATCGCTGTCCATAATGGTCGTCAGCACGTTCCAGTCTTTGTTTCCGACGAAATGGTTGGTCACAAACTGGGTGAATTCGCACCGACTCGTACTTATCGCGGCCACGCTGCTGATAAAAAAGCGAAGAAGAAATAAGGTAGGAGGAAGAGATGGAAACTTTAGCTCAACATCGCCATGCTCGTTCTTCTGCTCAGAAGGTTCGCCTCGTAGCTGACCTGATTCGCGGTAAGAAAGTGTCGCAGGCCCTGGATATTCTGACCTACACCAACAAAAAAGCTGCTGTACTGGTCAAGAAGGTACTGGAATCTGCCATTGCTAACGCTGAACACAACGATGGCGCTGACATTGATGATCTGAAAGTTGCGAAAATTTTCGTAGACGAAGGCCCGAGCATGAAGCGCATTATGCCGCGTGCTAAAGGTCGTGCAGATCGCATCCTGAAGCGCACCAGCCACATCACTGTGGTTGTGTCCGATCGCTGAGACTCTGGAGACTAGCAATGGGTCAGAAAGTACATCCTAATGGTATTCGCCTGGGTATTGTCAAACCATGGAACTCTACCTGGTTCGCGAACACCAAAGAATTCGCTGACAACCTGGACAGCGATTTTAAAGTACGTCAGTTCCTGACAAAAGAACTGGCTAAAGCGTCTGTATCTCGCATCGTTATCGAGCGTCCGGCTAAGAGCATCCGTGTGACCATTCACACTGCTCGCCCGGGTATCGTTATCGGTAAGAAAGGCGAAGACGTAGAAAAACTGCGCAAGGTCGTAGCGGATATCGCTGGCGTACCTGCACAGATCAATATTGCCGAAGTTCGTAAGCCTGAACTGGACGCTAAATTGGTTGCTGACAGCATCACTTCTCAGCTGGAACGTCGCGTTATGTTCCGTCGTGCGATGAAGCGTGCTGTACAGAACGCAATGCGTCTGGGCGCTAAAGGTATCAAAGTTGAAGTTAGCGGCCGTCTGGGCGGCGCGGAAATCGCACGTACCGAATGGTACCGTGAAGGTCGCGTACCGCTGCACACTCTGCGTGCTGACATCGACTACAACACCTCTGAAGCGCACACCACTTACGGTGTAATCGGCGTTAAGGTATGGATCTTCAAAGGTGAGATCCTGGGTGGTATGGCTGCTGTTGAACAACCGGAACCGGCTGCTCAACCTAAAAAGCAGCAGCGTAAAGGCCGTAAATAAGGAGCGTCGCTGATGTTACAACCAAAGCGTACAAAATTCCGTAAAGTGCACAAAGGCCGCAACCGTGGTCTGGCGCAGGGTACGGATGTTAGCTTCGGCACTTTCGGTCTGAAAGCTGTTGGCCGTGGTCGTCTGACTGCCCGTCAGATCGAAGCAGCACGTCGTGCTATGACCCGTGCAGTTAAGCGTCAAGGTAAGATCTGGATCCGTGTATTCCCGGACAAACCGATCACCGAGAAGCCGCTGGAAGTTCGTATGGGTAAAGGTAAAGGTAACGTGGAGTACTGGGTTGCCTTGATTCAGCCGGGTAAAGTCCTGTATGAAATGGACGGCGTACCGGAAGAGCTGGCCCGTGAAGCATTCGGCCTGGCAGCAGCGAAACTGCCGATCAAAACCACCTTTGTAACTAAGACGGTGATGTAATGAAAGCAAAAGAGCTGCGTGAAAAAAGCGTTGAAGAGCTGAACGCTGAGCTGCTGAACCTGCTGCGTGAGCAGTTCAACCTGCGTATGCAGGCTGCAAGTGGCCAGCTGCAACAGACTCATCTGCTGAAGCAAGTGCGTCGTGATGTTGCACGCGTTAAGACTTTACTGACTCAGAAGGCGGGTGCGTAATGACCGATAAAATCCGTACTCTGCAAGGTCGCGTAGTTAGCGACAAAATGGAGAAATCCATTGTTGTTGCTATCGAACGTATGGTGAAACACCCGGTATACGGCAAATTCATCAAACGTACGACCAAACTGCACGTACATGACGAGAACAACGAATGCGGTATCGGTGACGTGGTTGAAATCCGCGAATGCCGTCCGCTGTCCAAGACTAAGTCCTGGACGCTGGTTCGCGTTGTAGAGAAAGCGGTTCTGTAATAGAGTACGCATTCTCGATACGGATAAACGGCTCAGCGATGAGCCGTTTATTTTTTCTACCCATATCTGGTTTGTGGTGTTATAATGCCGCGCCCTCGATATGGGGCTTTTTAACGACCCTAATTTTCGGGTCTCAGTAGTAGTTGACATTAGCGGAGCACTAAAATGATCCAAGAACAGACTATGCTGAACGTCGCCGACAACTCCGGTGCACGTCGCGTAATGTGTATCAAGGTTCTGGGTGGCTCGCACCGTCGCTACGCAGGCGTAGGCGACATCATCAAGATCACCATCAAGGAAGCAATTCCACGTGGTAAGGTCAAAAAAGGTGATGTGCTGAAGGCGGTAGTGGTGCGCACCAAGAAGGGTGTTCGTCGCCCGGACGGTTCTGTCATTCGCTTCGATGGTAATGCATGCGTTATTCTTAACAATAACAGCGAGCAGCCTATCGGTACGCGTATTTTTGGGCCGGTAACTCGTGAACTTCGTACCGAGAAGTTCATGAAAATTATCTCTCTGGCACCAGAAGTACTCTAAGGAGCGAATCATGGCAGCTAAAATCCGTCGTGATGACGAAGTTATCGTGTTAACCGGTAAAGATAAAGGTAAACGCGGTAAAGTAAAAAATGTCCTGTCTTCCGGCAAGGTCATTGTTGAAGGTATCAACCTGGTTAAGAAACATCAGAAGCCGGTTCCGGCCCTGAACCAACCAGGCGGCATTGTAGAGAAAGAAGCAGCTATTCAGATCTCTAACCTTGCTATCTTCAACGCGGCAACCGGCAAGGCTGACCGTGTAGGCTTTAGATTCGAAGACGGCAAAAAAGTCCGTTTCTTCAAATCTAATAGCGAAACTATCAAGTAATTTGGAGTAGTACGATGGCGAAACTGCATGATTACTACAAAGACGAAGTAGTCGCTAAACTCATGACTGAGTTTAACTACAATTCTGTCATGCAAGTCCCTCGGGTCGAGAAGATCACCCTGAACATGGGTGTTGGTGAAGCGATCGCTGACAAGAAACTGCTGGATAACGCAGCAGCTGACCTGACAGCAATCTCCGGTCAAAAACCGCTGATCACCAAAGCACGCAAATCAGTTGCAGGCTTCAAAATCCGTCAGGGCTATCCGATCGGCTGTAAAGTAACTCTGCGCGGCGAGCGCATGTGGGAGTTCTTTGAGCGCCTGATCACTATTGCTGTACCGCGTATCCGTGACTTCCGTGGCTTGTCCGCTAAGTCTTTCGACGGTCGTGGTAACTACAGCATGGGTGTCCGTGAGCAGATCATCTTCCCAGAAATCGACTACGATAAAGTCGACCGCGTTCGTGGTTTGGATATTACCATTACCACTACTGCGAAATCTGATGAAGAAGGCCGCGCTCTGCTGGCTGCCTTTGACTTCCCGTTCCGCAAGTAAGGTAGGGTTACTTAATGGCTAAGCAATCAATGAAAGCACGCGAAGTAAAGCGCGTGGCTTTAGCTGATAAATTCTTCGCTAAACGCGCTGAACTGAAAGCTATCATCTCTGATGTGAACGCAACCGACGAAGATCGTTGGAACGCTGTTCTCAAGCTGCAGACTCTGCCGCGTGATTCCAGCCCGTCTCGTCAGCGTAATCGCTGCCGTCAAACAGGTCGTCCGCATGGTTTCCTGCGGAAGTTCGGGTTGAGCCGTATTAAGGTCCGTGAAGCCGCTATGCGCGGTGAAATCCCGGGTCTGAAAAAGGCTAGCTGGTAATTGTCACCAATTGAATCACGGGAGTAAAGACAGATGAGCATGCAAGATCCGATCGCGGATATGCTGACCCGTATCCGTAACGGTCAGGCCGCGAATAAAGCTGCGGTCACCATGCCTTCCTCCAAGCTGAAAGTGGCAATTGCCAACGTGCTGAAGGAAGAAGGCTTTATTGAAGATTTTAAAGTTGAAGGCGACATCAAGCCGGAACTGGAACTGACTCTTAAGTATTTCCAGGGTAAAGCTGTTGTAGAAAGCATTCAGCGTGTCAGCCGCCCAGGTCTGCGCATCTACAAACGTAAAGATGAGCTGCCGAAAGTTATGGCGGGTCTGGGTATCGCAGTTGTTTCTACCTCTAAAGGTGTTATGACTGATCGTGCAGCGCGCCAGGCTGGTCTTGGTGGCGAAATTATCTGCTACGTAGCCTAATCGGAGGAAAAAATGTCTCGTGTTGCTAAAGCACCGGTCGTTGTTCCTGCCGGCGTTGATGTTAAAGTCAACGGTCAGGTTATTACGATCAAAGGTAAAAATGGCGAGCTGACTCGTACTCTCAACGATGCTGTTGAAGTTAAACATGCAGATAATGCTCTGACCTTCGGTCCGCGTGATGGTTACGTAGACGGATGGGCTCAGGCTGGTACCGCGCGTGCCCTGCTGAACTCAATGGTTATCGGTGTTACCGAAGGCTTCACTAAAAAGCTTCAGCTGGTTGGTGTAGGCTATCGTGCAGCGGTTAAAGGGGATGTAGTAAACCTGGCTTTAGGTTTCTCTCATCCTGTTGAACACAAGCTGCCGGCCGGTATCACTGCAGAATGTCCGACTCAAACTGAAATCGTGCTGAAAGGCGCTGATAAGCAGGTGATCGGCCAGGTTGCAGCAGATCTGCGCGCCTACCGTCGTCCTGAGCCTTATAAAGGCAAGGGTGTTCGTTACGCCGACGAAGTCGTGCGTACCAAAGAGGCTAAGAAGAAGTAAGGTAACACTATGGATAAGAAATCTGCTCGTATCCGTCGTGCGACCCGCGCACGCCGCAAGCTCCAGGAGCTGGGTGCAACTCGCCTGGTGGTACATCGTACCCCGCGTCATATTTACGCACAGGTAATTGCTCCGAATGGTTCTGAAGTTCTGGTAGCTGCTTCTACTGTAGAAAAAGCTATCTCTGAACAACTGAAGTACACCGGTAACAAAGACGCGGCCGCAGCTGTGGGTAAAGCTGTTGCTGAACGCGCTCTGGAAAAAGGCATCAAAGATGTTTCCTTTGACCGTTCCGGGTTCCAATATCATGGTCGTGTCCAGGCACTGGCAGATGCTGCCCGTGAAGCTGGCCTTCAGTTCTAAGGTAGAGGTGTAAGATGGCTCACATCGAAAAACAAGCTGGCGAACTGCAGGAAAAGCTGATCGCGGTAAACCGCGTATCTAAAACCGTTAAAGGTGGTCGTATTTTCTCCTTCACAGCTCTGACTGTTGTTGGCGATGGTAACGGTCGCGTTGGTTTTGGTTACGGTAAAGCGCGTGAAGTTCCAGCAGCGATCCAGAAAGCGATGGAAAAAGCCCGTCGCAATATGATTAACGTCGCGCTGAACAACGGCACCCTGCAACACCCGGTTAAAGGTGTTCACACGGGTTCTCGTGTATTCATGCAGCCAGCTTCCGAAGGTACCGGTATCATCGCCGGTGGTGCAATGCGCGCCGTTCTGGAAGTTGCTGGGGTTCATAACGTTCTGGCTAAAGCATACGGTTCCACCAACCCGATCAACGTGGTTCGTGCAACTATTGATGGCCTGGAAAATATGAATTCTCCAGAAATGGTCGCTGCCAAGCGTGGTAAATCCGTTGAAGAAATTCTGGGGAAATAAACCATGGCAAAGACTATTAAAATTACTCAAACCCGCAGTGCAATCGGTCGTCTGCCGAAACACAAGGCAACACTGCTTGGCCTGGGTCTGCGTCGTATTGGTCACACCGTAGAGCGCGAGGATACTCCTGCTGTTCGTGGTATGGTCAACGCGGTTTCCTTCATGGTTAAAGTTGAGGAGTAAGAGATGCGTTTAAATACTCTGTCTCCGGCCGAAGGCTCCAAAAAGGCGGGTAAACGCCTGGGTCGTGGTATCGGTTCTGGCCTCGGTAAAACCGGTGGTCGTGGTCACAAAGGTCAGAAGTCTCGTTCTGGCGGTGGCGTACGTCGCGGTTTCGAGGGTGGTCAGATGCCTCTGTACCGTCGTCTGCCGAAATTCGGCTTCACTTCTCGTAAAGCGATGATCACCGCAGAGATCCGTCTCTCCGATCTGGCTCACGTAGAAGGCGATGTAGTAGACCTGAACGCGCTGAAAGCGGCTAACATTATCGGCGTCCAGATCGAGTTCGCGAAAGTGATCCTGTCTGGTGAAGTAGCTCGTCCGGTAACTGTTCGTGGCCTGCGTGTGACTAAAGGTGCTCGTGCTGCTATCGAAGCTGCTGGCGGTAAAATTGAGGAATAAGTAGCAGATGGCTAAACAACCGGGATTAGATTTTCAAAGTGCCAAAGGTGGCCTTGGCGAGCTGAAACGCAGACTTCTGTTTGTGGTCGGTGCGCTGATAGTGTTCCGTATTGGCTCTTTTATTCCGATCCCTGGTATTGATGCCGCTGTACTTGCCAAACTGCTTGAGCAACAGCGAGGCACCATCATTGAAATGTTCAACATGTTCTCTGGTGGTGCTCTCAGCCGTGCTTCTATCTTTGCACTGGGGATTATGCCGTACATCTCGGCATCTATCATCGTGCAACTGCTGACGGTGGTTTACCAACCGCTGGCAGAACTGAAGAAAGAAGGGGAGTCTGGTCGTCGTAAGATCAGCCAGTACACCCGCTACGGTACTCTGGTGCTGGCGATATTCCAGTCGATCGGTATTGCTACCGGTCTGCCGAATATGCCTGGTATGCAGGGCCTGGTGATTAATCCAGGCTTTGCGTTCTATTTCACCGCTGTTGTAAGTCTGGTCACAGGGACTATGTTCCTGATGTGGCTCGGCGAACAGATCACTGAGCGCGGTATCGGTAACGGTATCTCGATCCTGATCTTCGCCGGGATCGTTGCGGGACTCCCGCCGGCCATCGCCCATACTATCGAGCAAGCGCGTCAAGGCGACCTGCACTTCCTCCTGTTGCTGTTGGTTGCAGTATTAGTATTTGCAGTGACCTTCTTTGTTGTATTCGTTGAACGTGGTCAACGCCGCATTGTGGTAAACTACGCGAAACGGCAGCAGGGTCGTCGTGTCTATGCTGCACAGAGCACACATTTACCGCTGAAAGTGAATATGGCGGGGGTAATCCCGGCAATCTTCGCTTCCAGTATTATACTGTTCCCGGCAACCATCACGTCATGGTTCGGGGGTGGTACTGGTTGGAACTGGCTGACAACAATTTCGCTGTATTTGCAGCCTGGGCAACCGCTTTATGTGTTACTCTATGCGTCTGCAATCATCTTCTTCTGTTTCTTCTACACGGCGTTGGTTTTCAACCCGCGTGAAACAGCAGATAACCTGAAGAAGTCCGGTGCATTTGTACCAGGAATTCGTCCGGGAGAGCAAACGGCGAAGTATATCGATAAAGTGATGACTCGCCTGACTCTGGTTGGTGCGTTGTATATTACTTTTATCTGCCTGATCCCGGAGTTCATGCGTGACGCGATGAAAGTGCCGTTCTACTTCGGTGGAACATCGCTGCTTATCGTTGTTGTCGTGATTATGGACTTTATGGCTCAAGTGCAAACTCTGATGATGTCCAGTCAGTATGAGTCTGCATTGAAGAAGGCGAACCTGAAAGGCTACGGCCGTTAAAACTGGTCGCCCGAGAAGTTACGGAGAGTAAAAATGAAAGTTCGTGCTTCCGTCAAGAAATTATGCCGTAACTGCAAAATCGTTAAGCGTGATGGCGTCATCCGTGTGATTTGCAGTGCCGAGCCGAAGCATAAACAGCGCCAAGGCTGATTTATTCGCATATTTTTCTTGCAAAGTTGGATTGAGCTGGCTAGATTAGCCAGCCAATCTTTTGTATGTCTGTACGTTTCCATTTGAGTATCCTGAAAACGGGCTTTTCAGCATGGTACGTACATATTAAATAGTAGGAGTGCATAGTGGCCCGTATAGCAGGCATTAACATTCCTGATCACAAACATACCGTAATCGCTTTAACCGCTATTTTCGGTATCGGCAAAACCCGTTCTAAAGCTATCTGCGCTGAAACGGGCATCGCTGAAAATGTTAAGATCAGTGAGCTGTCTGAAGAACAAATTGATATTCTGCGTGAAGCAGTAGGTAAATTTGTCGTTGAAGGTGATCTGCGCCGTGAAATCACCCTGAGCATCAAGCGTCTGATGGACCTTGGTTGCTACCGTGGTTTACGCCATCGTCGTGGTCTTCCGGTTCGCGGTCAGCGTACCAAGACCAACGCACGTACCCGTAAGGGTCCGCGTAAACCGATCAAGAAATAATCGGGGTGATTGAATAATGGCAAAGGCACCAGTTCGTGCACGTAAGCGTGTAAGAAAACAAGTCTCTGATGGCGTGGCTCATATCCATGCTTCTTTTAACAACACCATCGTTACTATTACTGATCGTCAGGGTAACGCACTGGGTTGGGCAACAGCCGGTGGTTCCGGTTTCCGTGGTTCTCGCAAATCCACTCCGTTTGCAGCTCAGGTTGCAGCAGAGCGTTGCGCAGAAGCCGTAAAAGAATACGGCATCAAGAATCTGGAAGTTATGGTCAAAGGTCCGGGTCCGGGTCGCGAATCTACCATTCGTGCACTGAACGCCGCTGGTTTCCGCATCACTAATATTACTGATGTGACTCCGATCCCTCATAACGGTTGTCGTCCGCCGAAGAAACGTCGCGTATAACGCTACGTTTTCCAGGTTAGTTGGAGAAAGAAAATGGCAAGATATTTGGGTCCTAAGCTCAAGCTGAGCCGTCGTGAGGGCACCGACTTATTCCTTAAGTCTGGCGTTCGCGCGATCGATACCAAGTGTAAAATTGAACAAGCTCCTGGCCAGCACGGTGCGCGTAAACCGCGTCTGTCTGACTATGGTGTGCAGTTGCGTGAAAAGCAAAAAGTTCGCCGTATGTACGGTGTGCTGGAGCGTCAGTTCCGTAACTACTATAAAGAAGCAGCACGTCTGAAAGGCAACACCGGTGAAAACCTGTTGGCTCTGCTGGAAGGTCGTCTGGACAACGTTGTATACCGTATGGGCTTCGGCGCCACTCGTGCTGAAGCACGCCAGCTGGTTAGCCACAAAGCGATTATGGTAAACGGTCGTGTTGTTAACATCGCTTCTTATCAGGTTAAAGCGAATGACGTTGTCAGCATTCGTGAGAAAGCGAAAAAGCAATCTCGCGTGAAAGCCGCTCTGGAGCTGGCTGAGCAGCGTGAAAAGCCAACCTGGCTGGAAGTTGATGCTGGCAAGATGGAAGGTACGTTCAAGCGTCAGCCGGAGCGTTCTGATCTGTCTGCGGACATTAACGAACACCTGATCGTCGAGCTTTACTCCAAGTAAAGCTTAGTACCAAAGAGAGGACACAATGCAGGGTTCTGTGACAGAGTTTCTAAAACCGCGCCTGGTCGATATCGAGCAAGTGAGTTCGACGCACGCCAAGGTGACCCTTGAGCCTTTAGAGCGTGGCTTCGGCCATACTCTGGGTAACGCACTGCGCCGTATTCTGCTCTCATCGATGCCGGGTTGCGCGGTGACCGAGGTTGAGATTGATGGTGTACTGCACGAGTACAGCACCAAAGAAGGCGTTCAGGAAGACATCCTTGAAATCCTGCTCAACCTGAAAGGGCTGGCGGTGAGAGTTCAGGGTAAAGATGAAGTCATCCTTACTTTGAATAAATCTGGCATTGGCCCTGTGACTGCAGCCGACATTACCCACGACGGTGATGTCGAAATCGTCAAGCCGCAGCACGTGATTTGCCACCTGACTGATGAGAACGCTGCTATCAGCATGCGTATCAAAGTTCAGCGCGGTCGCGGTTATGTGCCGGCTTCTGCCCGAATTCATTCGGAAGAAGATGAGCGCCCAATCGGCCGTCTGCTGGTCGACGCCTGCTACAGCCCTGTAGAGCGTATTGCCTACAATGTTGAAGCTGCGCGTGTAGAACAGCGTACCGACCTGGACAAGCTGGTCATCGAAATGGAAACCAACGGCACAATCGATCCTGAAGAGGCGATTCGTCGTGCGGCAACCATTCTGGCTGAACAACTGGAAGCTTTTGTTGACTTACGTGATGTACGTCAGCCAGAAGTGAAAGAAGAGAAACCAGAGTTCGATCCGATCCTGCTGCGCCCTGTTGACGATCTGGAATTGACTGTCCGCTCTGCTAACTGCCTCAAGGCAGAAGCTATCCACTATATCGGTGATCTGGTACAGCGTACCGAGGTTGAGTTGCTGAAAACGCCGAACCTGGGTAAAAAATCTCTTACTGAGATTAAAGACGTGCTGGCTTCCCGTGGACTGTCTCTGGGCATGCGCCTGGAAAACTGGCCACCAGCAAGCATTGCTGACGAGTAACCGGATCACAGGTTAAGGTTTTACTGAGAAGGATAAGGTCATGCGCCATCGTAAGAGTGGTCGTCAACTGAACCGCAACAGCAGCCATCGCCAGGCTATGTTCCGTAACATGGCAGGTTCGCTGGTTCGTCATGAAATCATCAAGACGACCCTGCCGAAAGCGAAAGAACTGCGTCGCGTAGTTGAGCCGCTGATTACTCTTGCCAAGACTGATAGCGTTGCTAATCGTCGTCTGGCATTCGCCCGCACTCGTGATAACGAGATCGTGGCAAAACTGTTTAACGAGCTGGGCCCGCGTTTCGCGAGCCGCGCCGGTGGTTACACTCGCATTCTGAAGTGTGGCTTCCGTGCAGGCGACAACGCGCCGATGGCATACATCGAGCTGGTTGATCGTGCTGAGCCGAAAGCAGAAGCTGCTGCAGAGTAATCTGTAGTAACGTAAAAAAACCCGCCTCGGCGGGTTTTTTTATATCTACCTTATCCCCACTTCACTACACTATCTGTACTCTTTTTGTTCATCCCCGGAGCCGTAGAATGTGGTTACTGGATCAGTGGGCGGAACGCCATATCCTCGATGCCCAAGCTAAAGGTGAGTTCGATTGTTTACCCGGCAGCGGCGAACCGCTGACTCTCGATGACGATTCGCATGTGCCGACGGAGCTGCGGGCAGGCTATCGCCTTCTGAAGAATGCTGGGTGCCTCCCCCCGGAGCTGGAGCAGCGTAGGGAAGCGGTGGCACTGGCTGATTTACTGAAGGGCGTCCGTCAGGACGATCCGCGTCATGCTGAACTCAGTAAACGGCTTGCCTTGCTCGAACTGAAGCTTCGTCAGACTGGCCTGAGCACTGACTTTTTACGCGGTGAGTATGCCGATGCTTTGCTACAAAGAATGAATCAGGAGTAAATATGTATCGTATTGGTGAGCTGGCTAAGCTGGCTGACGTCACGCCAGATACCATCCGTTATTATGAGAAACAGCAAATGATGGATCATGATGTGCGCACCGAAGGGGGATTTCGTCTTTACTCGGATAACGATCTTCAGCGGCTACGCTTTATTCGCTATGCCCGTCAGCTGGGCTTCACACTGGAAGCGATCCGCGAATTGTTGTCGATCCGCATCGATCCAGAGCACCATACCTGCCAGGAATCGAAAGGGATCGTTCAGGCGCGATTAAGCGAAGTTGAGGCACGGATCAAAGAGTTACAGACAATGCGTCGCTCTCTACAGCGGCTTAATGATGCCTGCTGCGGGACTGCGCACAGTAGTGTTTATTGTTCGATCCTCGAGGCCCTTGAACAAGGCGCCAGCAATGGCAGTACTACGGGCCGTTGATTTTTTCATCGCGTGGATCTACACTCGCGCGGAATTCACACATGCACTGGAGTTACTATGAGTCGCTATCAGCATACCAAAGGGCAAATTAAAGATAACGCCATTGAGGCACTTCTCCACGATCCGTTATTCAGGCAGCGCGTTGAGAAAAACAAGAAAGGGAAAGGGAGCTATCAACGTAAAGATAAACATGCAGGAAGGATTGACCGGGAGGCCAGTGGCAAGCAAGCGAATCGCTTTTTTACCACTGGCCTTCTGCTTTCTGTGCTGATTAAGAACGGTTGTTTTGTTCTTTCAGCAGATCGCGAATTTCACTCAACAGGACTTCTTCTTTAGAAGGAGCTGGCGGTGCCGCCGGAGCCTCTTCTTTCTTACGATTTAACTTATTCATCAGTTTGATCGCCATGAAGATGGCAAACGCGACGATGATGAAATCGAAAACGTTCTGAATGAATACCCCATAATGCATCACGACAGCAGGGACATCGCCCTGGGCATCACGTAGCGTGACGGCAAACTGTTTAAAATCGATCCCGCCAATCAACAGGCCGAGTGGTGGCATAATAATATCTGCGACCAGCGATGAAACAATTTTACCGAATGCTGCACCGATGATCACACCCACTGCCAAATCGACAACGTTCCCGCGCATCGCGAATTCGCGAAACTCTTTTAAAAAACTCATTTTATTCTCCTTGTGCCAGCTGACGTTGTAAGTTTAACAAATGTATTTTCATTTGCCATTACCAGTAGATAGTTACCGCAAATTATTAACCTTTGAATAATAAGGGATAATAAAAAGGCGCCTGTCCGGCGCCCTGGGAATTACAGGAAGAAAGGACTTGGCTGGAACAGCCTTTCTACATCGGAAATAAACTTTTTGTCGGTCAAAAACATGATCACATGATCGCCCTGCTCGATCCGCAGATTATTATTCGCGATCATAACGTCGTTGCCACGCACGACGGCGCCGATGATCGTACCTGGCGGAAGCTTGATCTCATCGATCGAACGTCCTACTACCCGCGAGGTGCTTTCATCGCCGTGTGCGACTGCCTCGATCGCTTCGGCAACGCCGCGGCGCAGGGAGGAGACGCCGACAATATCGGCTTTACGGACATGGCTGAGGAGTGCGGAAATTGTAGCCTGCTGAGGCGATATCGCAATATCGATGACGCTGCCCTGGACCAGATCAACATAGGCTTTGCGCTGGATCAGCACCATCACTTTTTTCGCCCCCATCCGTTTGGCCAGCATCGCAGACATAATATTTGCTTCGTCATCGTTTGTGACGGCAATAAACAGGTCCACCTGATCAATATGCTCTTCAGCCAGCAGCTCCTGGTCCGATGCATCACCGTAGAAGACGATAGTATGCTGCAGCTTTTCCGCAAGCTCAGCAGCTCGCTGCTGATTACGTTCGATAAGCTTGACGCTGTAATCTTTTTCCAGCTTATGGGCCAGACCCGCACCAATATTGCCGCCGCCGACCAGCATAATACGCTTATACGGCTTTTCCAGTCGCTGCAGCTCACTCATGACTGCGCGAATATGCTGCGAGGCGGCAATAAAGAATACTTCATCGCCGGCTTCCACAATCGTCGAACCCTGTGGGCGAATAGGACGATCGTGGCGGAAAATAGCGGCCACACGCGTATCGATATGCGGCATATGTTCCCGCATGGTGGACAACGCATTCCCTACCAGCGGACCACCGTAATAGGCTTTTACTACGGCGAGGCTGACTTTTCCTTCGGCGAAGTTCACGACCTGAAGCGCGCCGGGATATTCGATCAGGCGATGAATATTGTCGATGACCAGCTGTTCCGGGGCGATTAAGTGATCGATGGGCACCGCTTCAGAATTGAAGAGTTTATCCGCATCACGAACGTAATCAGGTGCACGAATACGGGCTATACGGTTTGGGGTATTGAATAATGAGTAGGCGACCTGGCAGGCCACCATATTGGTTTCATCCGAACTGGTGACCGCTACCAGCATATCGGCATCATCGGCCCCCGCCTCCCGCAGTACGCGAGGGTGAGAGCCATGTCCCTGGACGACACGCAGGTCGAACTTATCCTGCAGGCTGCGCAGACGGTCGCCATTGGTATCAACCAGCGTAATATCATTGTTCTCGCCGACGAGGTTTTCCGCCAGCGTGCCGCCGACCTGGCCGGCGCCCAGAATAATAATCTTCATCTGCAATGACCCATTAGTTCTGACGTTTGATTAGCTTAGCGTAAAAGAAGCCATCACCTTCTTCCGGGCCCGGCAGATTTTGCTGCCCGGGACTCTCCAGCGTGCCGGTTGCGTGAAGTTCTGCATCCGGGGTTCGTGCGAGGAAGGCGGCAATTTGCTGGCTATTCTCTTCCGGCAGAATAGAACAGGTAGCATACACCAGCGTGCCGCCTGGCTTCAGATGTGGCCAGGTGGCATTCAGGATCTCGGCCTGCAGCTGGGCTAATTCGGCGATATCCCGATCCCGGCGCAACCACTTGATATCAGGATGACGGCGAATGACGCCGGTGGCGGAGCAGGGGGCATCCAGCAGAATACGATCGAACTGTTCGTTGCCACACCACTGCTCAGGGAAGCGACCATCGCCCTGTTTGACTTCGGCTTTCATGCCCAGCCGTTTCAGGTTGTCATAGACGCGTGACAGACGCTGTTCATCAATATCCACCGCCATGACCTGAGCCTGCGGGGCAACCTCCAGAATATGCGTCGTCTTGCCGCCCGGTGCGGCGCAAAGATCGAGAATGCGTTCGCCATTTTCTGGCAGCAGGTATCGCATACAACCCTGGGCCGAGGCATCCTGGACGGTGACCCAGCCTTCGGCAAAACCTGGCAACGCAAGGACCGGGGCAGGGGTGGCCATACGCACGGCGTCCGGATAGTCAGGATGGGTGAAGCCCTCTAAGCCGGCCTCTTTAAGCAGAGCAAGCCATTCATCCCGGGAATGATGGTTGCGGTTAACGCGCAGCCACATCGGCGGGCGCTGGTTGTTCGCATCGACGATCTCTTGCCACTGCTGCGGCCAGGCCTGCTGCAGGCGTTTCAGCAGCCATTTGGGATGAAGATAGCGGTTTTCATGCTCAGCAAATTCGGCTAATAACGCTTCCTGCTGGCGCTGGAACTGGCGTAGCACGCCGTTGATCAGCCCTTTAAGCTGCGGGCGTTTAATGGCCACCGCGCCTTCTACCGTTTCCGCCAGTGCGGCATGCGGAGGAATACGGGTATAGAGCAACTGATAAAGTCCAACCATGATCAGAAAATGCACGGTGCGCTGTTTGCCGGTCATCGGACGCGCCATCAGCTTGTTGATAAGCCACTCAAGCTGACTGAGCGTACGCAGTACGCCAAAGCACAGCTCCTGCAACAGCGCTTTGTCTTTATCGCTGACTTTCTGCTGCAGAGGGGGCAGAACGTTACTCAAAGACTGACCTTGTTCAACCACTTGCTCGATAGCCTGGGCGGCCAGACTGCGTAAATTTATTTTGTTTTTCATAAGCGCAAAAATAAAAATGCCCGGCTAACCCGGGCCTTAGAAGAGACGACCGTCAGTCGAGACGGGTACCTGGGATGAACCACTCCCGGCGGGAATTGAGTAAGTCCTGCGAGCTCATCGCTTTTTTACCCGCGGGCTGTAGTGATTCCAGACTGAGGATCCCATCACCGGTGGCGACCTGGATACCCTGTTTGGTTGCTGCCACTATCGTTCCCGGCTCGGTGTGCGTGGCTTCGGCAATAACCGATGCCCGCCAGACTTTGACTGGCTGCCCGTCAATCTCAAGCCAGCTCATTGGCCACGGATTAAACGCCCGGATGCAACGTTCCAGCTGTGCAGCGGAAAGCGACCAGTCGATGCGGGCCTCTTCTTTACTCAGCTTCTCGGCATAACTGACGAGTGACTCGTCCTGGACTTCAGGCTGCGCCGTCCCGTTTGCCAGTTGCGCTAAGGTTGTCAGCAGTCCCTGTGGGCCGAGATCGGCCAGCTTATCGTACAGGCTGCCGCTGGTATCCTCAGCGGTAATGGGGCAGGAAAGCTTATACAGCATGTCACCCGTATCAAGGCCGACGTCCATCTGCATGATGGTCACGCCGGTTTCACTATCGCCCGCCCACAGTGAACGCTGGATCGGCGCGGCGCCACGCCAGCGCGGCAGCAGGGAGCCATGAACGTTGATACAGCCCAGACGCGGCATGTCAAGCACCGTTTTTGGCAGAATCAGACCATACGCCACCACCACCATGATATCGGCGCCCAAATCGGCGACGAGCTGTTGGTTCTCCTGCGGACGAAGAGACGATGGCTGGAATACGGGGACGTCATGGGCTTCAGCCAGCACTTTTACCGGGCTCGGCATCAATTTTTTGCCGCGTCCCGCGGGACGGTCTGGCTGAGTAAACACGCCAACGACCTGATGTTCAGACGACAACAACGCGTCAAGATGACGCGCTGCAAAATCGGGGGTGCCGGCGAAAATGATACGTAGTGAATGTGACACGGTATTCCTTGTTATCAGGCACGGGAACGTAAACGATCCAGTTTCTCAACCTTCTGACGAATGCGCTGCTGTTTGAGCGGTGACAGATAGTCAATAAACAGTTTGCCAACCAGGTGATCCATTTCATGCTGGATACAGATAGCCAGCAGGCCATCGGCCTCCAGCTCAAACGGCTTACCGTCGCGATCCAGCGCACGGATCTTCACTTTTTCCGCACGGGGTACCAGAGCACGCTGTTCCGGAATGGACAAGCAGCCTTCTTCAATACCTGTTTCGCCGTCTTTTTCCAGCAACTCCGGGTTGATTAACACCAGCCGCTCTTCACGGTTTTCCGACACATCGATAACGATGATGCGCTGATGGATATCGACCTGGGTTGCGGCCAGACCGATGCCTTCCTCGGCGTACATGGTGTCGAACATATCATCGACGATACGCTGAATTTCCGCATTCACTTCTTTGACCGGCTCGGCGACTTTGCGAAGGCGCTCGTCCGGAATATGTAACACTTGCAAAACTGCCATAAAGTTCCAGAGTCGTATTCAGGAGTTGATAAGATTATTAGCTCTATTCTAGACAAAACCCCCTGCAATTGACAGTCTCACTGTCCAATCGCAAAGATTGTCAATGCCGCTTATGGCAGGGGGTAAGGATGACGCCCGACGAGATTTGGCTGCGGCTGATGAAGGTCAGTAATTTGTATGGCGACAGGATGCTGGATATCGCGCAGCGGTTATGCGCAGCCGCTTCCGTTGATAGTGAAGCGCTGCATGCCGTTGGGATGACTGCGGCGCAGGCGAAGCCATTTTTACGGTTTGACGAGCGTGAGCTTGACGAGACGCGGCGCTGGCTGGAACACCCGGATCATCATCTGTTACGGGCCGACGATCCGCGCTATCCGTTGCGGCTAAGGGCTATCGCTGATTACCCCGGCGCGTTGCTGGTCAGTGGCGACCCCGCCCTGCTTCACAGCGCGCAGCTTGCCGTTATTGGCAGCCGTTTGCACTCCTGGTATGGCGCTCGCTGGGGAAAACTGTTCAGCGAAACGCTGGCGCGTAGAGGGATCACTATCACCAGTGGGCTGGCGTTAGGCATTGATGGGGTCGCGCACCGCGGGGCGCTGGCCGTAGAGGGGAAAACCATCGCGGTGCTGGGCAACGGGCTGGAACAGATCTATCCGCGGCGCCATGCAAACCTCGCCCAACAGGTCATCGACAATGGCGGTACGCTGGTATCTGAATTTCCACTCATTACGCCGCCGCTTCCCGCTCATTTTCCCCGACGTAACCGTATTATCAGCGGCTTAAGTCTGGGCGTGCTGGTGATTGAGGCGGCGTTGAGAAGCGGATCGTTGGTCACCGTCCGCTGCGCCCTGGAGCAGGGAAGAGATGTGTTCGCCCTGCCAGGCCCGATTGGTAACCCGGGATCTGAAGGCCCGCACTGGTTAATCAAGCAAGGCGCGGTACCAGTGACCTCGCCAGAGGATATCGTGGAGTACTGGCAAACCGAGCTGGCCTGGCTTACTGATACGTCTGATTCGATAAATAATTGCGCCGATCAGCCGTCTGTAGCATTGCCATTTCCGGAGCTCCTGGCTAACGTAGGAGATGAGGTAACACCTGTTGACGTTGTCGCTGAACGTGCCGGCCAATCTGTGCCAGTAACCGTAGCTCAGCTACTTGAACTGGAGTTAGCAGGCTGGATCGCAGCTGTACCCGGCGGCTATGTCCGATTAAGGAGGGCAAGCCATGTTCGACGTACTCATGTATTTGTTTGAAACTTACATCCATAACGAAGCAGAAATGCGCGTGGATCAGGACAAACTGACGCGGGATCTTACCGATGCGGGTTTTGAGCGGGAAGATATCTATAACGCGTTAATGTGGCTCGAGAAACTGGCTGATTATCAGGAAGGTCTCGTTGAACCCATGCAGCTCGCTTCCGACCCGCTGTCGCTTCGGGTGTATACCGAAGAAGAGTGCCAGCGTCTGGATGCCAGTTGCCGGGGATTTTTACTCTTCCTCGAGCAAATTCAGGTGTTGAACCTCGAAACGCGAGAAATGGTGATAGAGCGCGTACTGGCGCTGGATACGGCAGAATTTGAACTGGAAGATCTGAAATGGGTCATCCTGATGGTACTGTTCAACATTCCGGGCTGTGAAAACGCCTATCAGCAAATGGAAGAATTACTCTTCGAAGTAAATGAAGGTATGCTGCATTAATCTTTTTGCAGCAACATCGAGTTGTTATGACCAAATCAGCACTGTTTTCGGTGCGTAAAAATGAGCCCTGCCCGCAGTGCGGGGCTGAACTGGTGATCCGTTCCGGGAAACATGGCCCGTTTCTCGGCTGTTCGCATTATCCGGACTGTGACTATATCCGTCCCCTGAAAAGTCAGGCGGACGGTCATATCGTTAAGGTGCTGGAGGGACAGGAGTGCCCATCGTGCGGCGCTGTCATGGTGTTACGCCAGGGGCGCTTTGGTATGTTTATCGGCTGCAGTCGCTATCCCGAATGCGAACATACCGAGCTGATTGATAAACCCGATGAGACCGCTATTGCCTGTCCACAATGCGGACAGGGTCATCTGGTCCAGCGTCGCTCGCGTTTCGGTAAAACCTTTCATTCCTGCGATCGCTACCCTGATTGCCAGTTCGTTATCAATTTTAAACCGGTAGCGGGCGAATGCCCTGAATGCCATTACCCGCTATTAATAGAAAAGAAAACGGCGCAGGGCGTTAAACGCTTTTGCGCCAGTAAACAATGTGGAAAGCCGATCCCGGCGGAATAAATCAGTGAACAATAACCTGCCCTCAGAAACCGTCGCCCATGCCGTGGCGGTACTGAAAAATGAACATGTCATCGCCTACCCCACGGAAGCCGTTTTTGGCGTTGGCTGCGATCCAGACAGCAAAACGGCCGTCATGCGCCTGCTGGAGTTGAAGCAGCGTCCTGTTGACAAGGGATTGATCCTTATCGCCGCCAGCTTTGAGCAGTTGAAGCCTTATGTTGATGATTCACGGTTAAGTGACTCGCAGCGGGACGCTATCTTTTCCTGCTGGCCAGGACCGGTGACGTTCGTATTCCCTGCGCGTCCCGAAACGCCGCGCTGGCTGACGGGGCGTTTTGATTCGCTGGCCGTACGCGTGACTAACCATCCGCTGGTGATTGAATTGTGCGAAGCTTACGGAAAACCGCTGGTCTCGACGAGCGCCAATCTCACCGGGCAGCCACCGTGTCGTACCACCGTAGAGGTCCATGCTCAGTTTGGTGACAGCTTCCCGGTCGTGGATGGCGCCACGGGGGGACGGCAAAATCCTTCTGAAATTCGTGATGCCCTGACGGGTGAACTGTTCCGCCAGGGGTGAACCATGGAAACCTACGCTGTTTTTGGTAATCCGATCGCGCACAGCAAGTCGCCTTCCATTCATCAGCTTTTTGCCCGCCAGTTAGGGATTACTCATCCTTATGGACGTGTGCTGGCGCCGCTGGACGATTTTGTCTCTTCTCTGAATCAGTTCTTTGCAGAAGGAGGAAAGGGGGCCAACGTCACCGTTCCTTTTAAAGAGGAAGCTTTTGCACGCGCTGACGAGCTGACAGAACGCGCTGCGCTGGCGGGAGCAGTAAACACCCTGAAACGGCTGGAAGATGGCCGTTTACTGGGGGACAACACCGACGGTATTGGCCTCCTGAGCGATCTGGAACGCCTGGGGTTCATTAAGCCGCGCCAGCGGATCCTGCTTGTAGGTGCTGGTGGCGCATCACGCGGGGTGCTTTTGCCACTTCTGTCGCTGGAATGTGCCGTCACGATCGTGAATCGCACCTATTCTCGTGCCCATGAGTTAGCCACTCTCTTCGCCCATACCGGGAGTGTCAGCGCAAGGGAGATGGATACCTTATCCGGGGAAACATTCGATCTGATCATCAATGCGACGTCCAGTGGAATAGACGGTGATGTACCGGCTATCCCGACATCTGTTGTCAACGCTGACGTGTATTGCTATGACATGTTTTACCAGAAAGGGCCGACACCGTTTCTTCAGTGGTGCCAGCAGCATGGCGCAACCCGCTGTGCTGATGGGCTGGGAATGCTGGTGGCGCAAGCCGCCCATGCTGTTCTGCTATGGCACGGCGTCCTGCCGGCTATCGCTCCCGTCATCGAAACGTTGCAGCGGGAACTGAATGCATGAATCAGGCGATTCAGTTTCCTGATCGGGAATCATGGGATGACGAACGGCAGGGCGTGGTTTTTCCTGCGCTGGTCAATGGGATGCAATTAACCTGCGCAATTTCAGGGCAGATCCTGCAGCAGCGTTTTGGCGCAGAGGGGCCAGCGCAGTGGCTGGCCGCCTTCCAGGAACATCGTTGGGATCTAGAGGAAGAGGCGGAAGCATTGATCCGCGATGGTCAGGAAGATGTTCAGGGCTGGATCTGGTTATCCTGATCCAGGTATTCATTTTTCCATTTTACATAGTTATTTGCTGAATACTTGAGACCTTCCCGTTCCGCCTCCGTCAGGGGGCGGATCTGTTTGACGGGATTGCCGAAGTAAAGGTAGCCGCTTTCCAGCTGTTTGTTCTGCGGTACCAAACTGCCTGCACCAATCATGACGTCATCGCCAACCACGACACCATCTAACAAGATCGAACCCATACCAACCAGTACGCGGTTGCCGATAGTGCAGCCGTGCAGCATCACTTTATGACCAACAGTCACATCCTCACCAATGATCAGCGGATTTCCCTCCGGCTTATAAGAGGACTTATGGGTCACATGGAGAACGCTACCGTCCTGAATATTGCTGCGTTGTCCTATTGATACATAGTTGACGTCGCCACGAATGGCCACCAGAGGCCAGACGCTGACATCATCGGCAATTCTGACATCACCAATGACGACGCTGGATGCATCAATCATGACGCGAAGACCGATTTGTGGGAAAAATGCTTTATAGGGGCGCAGCTGAGCAGACATATAGACCTCAAAATACGGGAACGTAAGAAGACTTTGGTGGCTTTTATCTCCGTGTGCAACCCCTGAAAACGGTGAAAATTGAGCAAATCGTGCAATTACGCGACGAAAAGGGTGAAAAATCACCATTCAGAAAAAAAGATCGAAAAAAGGCTTGTGCAAAAAAATGGGATCCCTATAATGCGCTCCCACTGACACGGCAGATGTGAATCACTTCACACAAACAGCCGGTTCGGTTGAAGAGAAAAATCCTGAAATTCAGGGTTGACTCTGAAAGAGGAAAGCGTAATATACGCCACCTCGCGACAGAGCGCTAAAGCGCGTCGCAACTGCTCTTTAACAATTTATCAGACAATCTGTGTGGGCACTCAAAGTGACATGGATTCTTAACGTCCTCGGACGAAAAATGAATACCAAGTCTCTGAGTGAACATACGTAATTCATTACGAAGTTTA
>NZ_PIBL01000022.1:0-28176 GCF_002806645.1 Klebsiella sp. H-Nf2 | reverse complement strand
GTCCACATTCAGCACTGAATTATCAGACGCCATCAGAGTTTGCAGCACGGTGGCGAAATGGAAAATGTGAAGGTAAACAAACCGACCTTACTAACTGACGGTTGTATCTAATCCTGGGGGCAGGTCAGTTAAGCGATTCATCTTTGCTCCCATAAACAAACTTCACGCTCAACTTCCCTCCGGGTAATAAGTCCTTTCCACTGCTTACCTTTGGCATAGGTCCAGCGGCGCAGTTGATCACATGCACCTTTCTGGTCCCCCTTGTTGATTTTGTGAAGCAGAGTTGAGGTCTGGAAGTTCCCGGCACCGACGTTATAGGCAAATGAGTACAGAGCCCCACGCATTGTTTCTGGGATCGGTTTTTTGATGTAAGGGTTGATCTGCCTGGCGACGGTATTCAGGTCTTTATTTAGTAGCGCCCGACACTCTGCCTCGGTATAGGTTTTGCCGAGCATGATGTCTTTACCTGTGTGGCCGTAACAAACCGTCCAGACACCTACCACATCCTGATAAGGGTCGTATCGCACTCCCTCAAGCCCATCATTACCCGTCGGGCCAGTGATGAGTGCAGAGGCAATCGCCAAGGCCCCGCCGCCGACCGCCGCAAGAACGCTTTTACGTAGTGTCGGAGACATTATTCACCTCGAGCAGCTTTTCGCCGATCTTCTTTAATTTTGAAAAACAGATTCGTCAGGTATGTCAGCAAGCCGAATACCAGACTTCCCAGAACACCGATAGCGGCCCACTGGGATGGGGATACTTTGTCGAGCAATTGCAACATCCAGAACCCCGCGTTACCTGCGGAAGTTCCGTAGGCAATACCTGTTGTTAGCTTGTCCATTCGATACATACTCCACCTCCGGGTTAACGGGGTGCTTTGTGCGTGTAGGGGGTCAGGCCCATCGGGCTGATTTAACAACGAGCCGTATCGATGATGATTCCCGTGAGCCTGAAATAAGAAAGGCCACGCAAAGCGCAGCCTTCAAATGATGTTTACCTTTTCTTTCTGAAGCGCACTATTGATGGCGTAAAAAAGCCCGCCTGAAGGCGGGCAGAAAGTAGGCATTCTAGGTAGTAACGAAACGAAGGCACTCCTAATAGTCCGAGCTACCGATTTACCAGGAAGCATTCACTTTTGCCGTTACGTTCTATAAACATAGAAGGGCAACCGCAAAAGTAAACCTGCCATAAATCTTAAATATGTTTAGTGGCAGTGTGGTGCCGGGTGCCTCCCGGTGAGCATGCCCCAGTCGGCATGACCCGCGCTGCATTTACAGGTTTCTGTAACTGACTGGTCGCCCCTCCGCATAGGGGGATTCACCACATCAATAATTTATGATCCAAACATTCGAAGCGTCAATGTCAGATGTATAACTGCCTGTGTTTGATAAACGCCAAGCCTTAACAGTAGAACCCAGCAAGGTGCACAGAGGGGGGTCTCCATACTACTAACTCTTCAACTCAGTATCTCAAACCAGTTGTTGAACGTTTTCATTGTATCTACTTCCAGGTAAGTAAGGACGCGGAAAGATAAGGGATAGGTCTCAGGCTCCAGCTAACCAGCCTAATCAGTAGGTTCTAGCCTAGGCCTGAAAAGCAAAAAACCCCGCCATTTGGCGAGGTTTGATGTTTAAGCTGTGTGTCTAAGTGACCACTCTTAACAGATTACGATAGTTTTTGCGTACGCGTTACTCATTTGTGTATAGTGTTTTTTCACAAGGATGATGTATTAGACATCCACATGATTTATACTGTACAAAAAAACAGTATCATGGGAGTGTTCAATGAACAAAATTGCAAGGTTTCTTTTAACAGCAAGTTCGATAGCTCCTGTAGGTATCACGCTGATATTTATAGGATATATGAAAAACAAGCCATGGCTTATTTGGTGGTCGTTAGGGATCTGTCTTGCTAGTTTTATATCAGTTATTTTTTTCCTACACTATGCAAATAAAAACCTCCCTTCTCTTTATAAGAATGTTGAGACCATATCTCCTGCAAATAAAGAGGTTACCAATTATTTCTTGAGTTATCTATTCCCTTTATTAGGGACAGATTCAATCGCCGATAAATGGCAATATGCAGTATTTTTCTATATATCTCTTATCGTTTATATATGTTTCTCTGAGAACTATAATTTCAACCCTCTTATCTCCGCTTTAGGATTTAAATTTTATGAAGCAGAAGACGATACTGGCGTTGGATTTGTGTTGATATCCAAAGAAGTTATTACAAATTTAAAAAACAGAGATTTTGAAGTTATTCAACTTACAGACTACACATTTATGCATGTAACAAGGAAATAATATGAGCCTTTTTGCAATGATGAATAAAAACTCTGCTGTGAAAGTGTATCGTATTGATACCGACAGACAAACAGACATCAAAATCAAAAAAATATTTGATGACCAGTTATCTCTTTTTGAAAGTCATCACAATACGGAACTTGTTTTCGAAGCCGGATATACCCCTAGCTATAATGAATGTAGTTATATAGATAACTTTGATGAAGGAAAAATACTTCTTGATGCAGTTCAGCGTAGCACCGCAATGCCTTTGTGGACAAAAAATGTTGGGCTTAATGATATAACAGCTTTTTTTATGGCTCCTGCGTATCCTCAAGTGAAAGACAAAATAGCAATCCAAACCTTTTCAAAAAAACAGATACTTAACGAGTCAAGATACTTATGGCTCAGTAAAAATTCATTTACGATGTCAGATCTTTTGGGTTTCAATCTAGACGATAAATTAGTTGCAATCCTTGAAGGAGATAAAATAAAGTTCAGGAACTTCAACAACCTGAGAAGCATATTTGATATGAGTTCTTATTTTGCTGAAGCAACAAAGCAAGAGATTTCTGACTTTGTAAACCAACCAGTTTTTAATATACCAGTGGGGTTTGATCTTCCAGCCCTTGCAGATAACGTCATAAGAAAAAAAGTCACATTAATAAACAAATCTAAAATATTGGTAAATCATACTGTAACCGAAATAAAAAACGCAGCGCTAACTTTGAACTTCCCTATAAAAACGACCGGCTCAGGAAGCTCCGAGAAAATAGAAATGCCAACAAATAAAAAAGAAATAAAAGAGTTACTTAACTTCTTGGATGAAGACTATTTCAACTCTGAAATAACTAAGCAAAGGTTTCGATCAAATTCAAAACGTAAAGCATAAAAAATGGCCGCCGATGCGGCCATTTAAACTATAGTATCATAGAAATGATACCATCAATGAACCCCATGGCCTTATGCAATTCTTTCCTGATGGTACCATCAGAGCATTTACGTTTCTTAGCGATGCTACGTAAGGAGATTCCGATAATAAAATGAGCAATAATTAACTCATACTCTTCTGGCTTATATTTCCGCAATCGCGCTATACAACCGTCAATCATGATACCTTCATCATCATCGCATTGCTGGCGTGTTTTCTTTCCATGAGGTAGCAAACCTTTAAACCCAGCAGCAATGGGTTGCCAGTCAACACCACTATTGTCAGAAGCCGCCCAAGCTCCCCAACGGTCCAATATTTCGTACATATCTCTCATTTTTAAAGCTCCTCAGGAAAGAACGCCGAGCGCGTATGCCCGGTCCAGCAATTTAATAATCAATACCGGCTGGGTGCCGTATTCACGCTCAAAAGCGGCAGGGTCATGGTGCAAAGCACGGTGGTGCTTGCGGCATAATGGGATCGTAAAAACATCGTGGGCCTTGGTGCCTACGCCGCCCTGCCCCCAGCCAATAAGATGGTGTGCATCATCTGCAGGTTGCCCACAGCACATACACGGCTGTTTTTTCACCCATGAGATAAAGTCAGCTGATAACCATCGAATCCGCTTAGGTCTGGCGAATAGTGTCGCCGGCGCAACAGGATCGACGTTCACAGGTACCAGAGGTTTGCCCTGCGTTGTTATTGCCGTTGGTCTGATCGCTTTTTCGAGACGGGGAGAAAGAATGCTGGTGGCCGGTACCGACGGAACAATCTCACTCTCCCTGTAAACCGATTTAATGCCATCGTCTTTAATACGCAGGGATCGGCGCGCCATTTCTTCTGTAATTTCATCGCCAATCCCAGCGCCTACCGCCCACCAGCATAGCTCCGCCAGTGACAGTGATCGCTGATCGTCCAGCCCAAGCGCGATGCGGGCAGTGTCGATTATCCAGTCAGCGTTATTAACACCTACGAGTTGATCGAGGGTTTGTTCCGTTTGGTTTTTCAGCTCATTATCACAGTGCCAGCATGCGATGATTACACCCGTCGAATGGCGAAACGGGACGAGCTCATGGTGATGGTAATCGGAATGTGTCCACTGACATTTTTTAACCTGCCTACGCAACCATGACTCGAGGGCACTAACCCCACCAGCCGCAGTGATAACTGCCTTCTTCATGAAAAATGGTCTGAGCCCCATATCATCCCGCAACGGCTGCCGGGCATCAGGAAGACGCCCGCTGGGTATCTTTTTCATGCTTGCCGGCGGCATTTCAACAAGAACTCGGCCGGCACCGAATAACGGCATTAATTCACTACCCGGCTTAAGCAGCACAATTCCAAGATGGCGTGCAATATCCACGTTAAGCAAAGCTCGCATCAGTCCCTCCACATCTTCTGTATGTAGGTCCTGTCAATCCGTGGCGGCTTCTTCGATTCCGGCAACAGCACGCGGATCTCCCACGATGCAAAGTCTCTGGATAAGCTCTTCTCAACCACACAGTTATTTTTACGGTATCGCTCCACCAGCTCTGTAGCCTCAGCCTCTGAAAGTTGCTCGTGTAAAAACCAACTTTTCTTCATGGCTGATCACCAAACAGTCGCAAAAACTCAATCGCTCTTTCACGCGCGCCGGGTTCTTCAGCGATCATCTCCTGCAACAGCTGCACGGCGAGCATAGGCTCCTTTCGCCCGACGATGGAAATTCCTCTGGAGACACGGCAAGAGAGTTTTATAAAATTTTTTCTCTCTAACGCACGTAGATGCAACAGAACAGCATTAGACGAGCTAACGCCGAGCATATCGGCCAGCTCAGATAGCGTAGGTGGGTAGCCATGCTGATTGATGTAGGCCACCAGCAGATCGAAAACTTCCTGCTGGCGAAAAGTTAGTTTTGAAGACGAAAGCAAACCGGCGCTCGATGAAGGAGCACCAGTCTGATGGGATTTTGATACTTCGGGGGTTTGCGTCATGGTTTCTCTCCGCGACGCAGCAGGTATAGGTTGTTCAGGCCTATGACGGGATTGTAACAGAACCAGGGGGAACCTGGTAACCAACTCCAGACTTAGCCTTTTCAATCATCTGTGAAAAAAGAGAGAGAGTCCCCACGATCTCATCCGGCTGCAAAGGCATAAACGAAACAGTGTCGCCGCGCCGGTACATTAAAGCGCGCTCGCACACAGGAAAGGATGTAAGACGAGCAACGATCACCCCATCGTCGCATCTGATAATTGCATAGCCGGTGTTCGGCATTTCTTGTTTTTTACTCACAGCAAAATCCTCAAAATAAACCAGGCAAGCCACTGGACCTTAACTTAACAGAACCAGTCATCAGCGCTTTCCCAGGTGTCTTGCAGGATTTCCTCAATACGTTTTTTATCTCCGTCCATTCCACCAAGCACGGTCAAACCATCGGAGCTGGCACGACGAATCACAAGACTGCAGTTATTAAAGTTTTGATCCAATCGCCGCAGTAGCTCCTTCTCCAGAGCAGGCACAGCGCCATCCGGCAATTTTTTTTGGCGATCAATTGTGATTTCCACTTTCATAACTAGCTCCTCACGCAAGTACTGTATAAATAAACAGTATACTTGTTAGGTGAAATGTTCAAGCGTTTAATGCCACTTTTCGCTAACCCATGCTCATGTTTAGATTGATCTTTTCTCCACAAAGGACGAAATCCGCTATCACAGGGATGCAGTCATTTTTGTGGTGATCAACACCGTTGATAGCTCCAGATTCCGCTCTTGGCACAGAGCGGACAACCTGAATGGGATGAAGGTCTGCTTCGAGCGAGGAGCGGAAGTTGACTTAATAAGATTACAAGGGGGCTTCAAATGTTACTGGCGCGATTTTCTGAGATACTTATAGCTTGAGCCCCTTCGCCTCGAATACTTCCATGCCGTCAAGCTTCTTGCGCCAAGTATAGAAAGTAGCGTCCGAAATAGTGTGTTTTGGGCTGAGTTGCTGGGCAGAAACCCCGGCTTCGGTTTCTCAAAGGAAGCTGGTGATCTGTTCGTCGGAAAAAAGCTTCTTCATGGGAATATGCTTATGTTATTGAAGAAGACATTATTAACATCACGGTGTATTAATGAACGGGGAGCAGGTCAATCCCCGTTATTCAGCATGATACCACTTATACAAACAAGTCATGGTGCCGCAATTGATAGGAAAATTGTAGTAAGAGTGCCTGCGTTGACAGTGAATGCGAAAGAGGAGATGCTGCGCAATTTTAGCAGAAAAATATAAAAGAGCGCTGCTAACTCCCCTTTATTTTTAGTTCTTTAAAGATATCTTCGGTTACTAATCCATTTTTAATTAATTGTTGCACAATATTTTTATTTTCTTTGAAATCATCAAGATGCAAGCCATGATTTTTTTCATTGGCAATTCTCGTGATCACATGTACGCTATCTGTATAATCAACCTTATTTTTAAGCTCATTGAGCAAACTGATACTTGGCTTTAAAGTTGAAATTAGCTTACCAAACTCGATTTGTAACTCTTTGGATTGATGAGTGTTAATATAATCTTCAATAAAAGAGTCAAAATCGTCCTGCAACTCGACTTTAAGGTTTGCTATATCCTTCATAACATTTTCTAACTCAGAAGAATATGGCCGCCCATGTTTAAAATCGAATAAGAAAAGATTTGCTTTCTCAATACATTCGCAAATATAAAAAACTGTATAAAGGGAGAATTTTTGCTTAACTTTTAATTTCCCATAGGCATAGTGAACCAAAAGATGCTTAGCATTAATAATGTTTTTATTTTTTGACAGTTGATTATTAGTTGCAGGCGGGTAAATTACCACCTCAACATTATCTAAACTTTGAAAAGCTTTCAAAATAAGAGCTTCAACTTTATTCCAAGCGAGACCCCCGTTACCACACCCTAAAGGTGGTATTGATATTGATGTGATTTTTCTTTCGACTATGGACTTTGTTAAAGATTCAAGGCCTTGCGAGATAAAATCATATGTTGATTTTTTTCTCCAACTATCCTTAGTGGGAAAGTTTACGATTATCTTTCCCTTTTCTTCAACAAGTAAAACCTGTCCAATTTTCATTGTACCAGTGCCACAAGCTCTTTTGTAAACTTCGAAATTATTGGGAAAGCTTTCTTTGAAAGCCAAAGCAATACCCTTTCCCATGACTCCTTGGCAGTTTACAGCATTCACAAGAGCCTGAGATGTAGAAGTTAGAAGATTTCCGCTTGCATACTTAATCATAGAATTAGAACATATAAGAGTTGACTGTTACAAATATACTTAATCCTTGTTTTTTTATCAAGTCTTCAACATATTTTTTTTCGTCGTCATTTTTGACATAGATGCAACAAAAATTTTCCGGCTCTACCGTTACACTTGATAAACACTCAGCCATACACACAGATTTGCATTCTGCATTTTTATAATCCCTTGTATTCATAAGCTCCCAGTTAATTTGAGTCATCCCTTGTTCATAATCTAAGAGGCTGACAGCAGAACTGGCGGATAATGGATGTTTAGGAATAATTTTCCAACCATTTTTACTGGCAAATATTCGTCTAACCGAAATAATGCAAAATGATTTTTCTTTATGGTCTTTCAAAACTCTTCCATCAAATGGATTTTTAGTAAAAAAATGAAAGGGAACCATTGTTTGCAAATTTAAAGCTTCGCGACCTGTTATTATTTCTCCGTCGGCCACATCAACAAACTCGCCTTTTACTGACGCACGGGATCTTAATCCTGTGTCTAAAATATTAGGGAGATTATCCATACATGTTAAATGATAGAGAAGAGCCTGATCTTCGATTTTTTTCCTTTCGCTCATTTCAACTTATCCTTTTAAATTCGCAGATCCACATATAAAACAAAACCTCACTGGCAGTCAAGATATTTAAGACCATTCTCATTGAATTTTTCCTATCAGTCTAATTTTTATCTTTTTTTTGGTGTGTGATTTTGCATTATTGATATACAAGGTAAAACAACTGTTCAGCGGTCTACAAATGCTGAGTGATTCCGATAGCCGGTTTGAGGAGCCAATGGCCATGGTGTATGCGCAGAACAAAATGAAAAAGGCAGGTATGCCTGAAAGAGTATGTATTGCCTGAAAACGCAACCGGCGACAGAGATGTTCGCTCAGAATCTGATTTCATCAACAAAGCCTAAGTCCATTGGAAACGGGTATGTGGAGAGCAAGGTTTAGATATGCTTAGTTCATAAGGTCACACTTGCAGATATTTGTGGGGTGATACGAGCTCTTAGCTGCGTTCTTTGAAAAACGCAGGGACATTCTGGCCTTCCCCATGAATACTAGTTTTCATTGCATCGATGTGTATGGGCAACGTCCACTCCTGGCACTCAGCGGACATCTTAGCTTTGCCTAACCCCGGAATAATTAAACTTAGCTTTGACATCCCGTACCAGCTGCTGTTGATTTTGTTTAAGGCATAATCAGCACCTCGCCGCATTGCGCAGGCAGCGGTTACGCATTTTGGCAAGCAACCAGAGTTCGTTTGCTGTTGTAGCCATCCCAAGCGTCGATGTGTAAACAGTCGCAGCCCGGCGCCACAGCTTTTTGTCTTCCAGGGTCTTCGCCAGGGACAGTGCGTCCTGGACTTTTTTCACATCTTCTTCAGATAATTGTGTTGCAGCCTGCGGCAGGGCAACATCGGGAACCTCAAAGCCTGCAACCACTCGATAGACATACTGGTAGCCGTTATGGGTACGATGGAGTTTTCCCGCGGCATGGAGCTGCCGCAGCAAGTTACCTGCTGTACTGGCTTGCAAGTCGAGCGCATCGCAGACATCCTGCAGGACGCATTCTGGCGTCCGGCTAACGATGGCAAGCACCATCTGTGCTTTGGTTACTTTGGTTTTTGATTGTTTGGTCATGGTCAAAACTCGTTTACTTGGTTAAACCTGCCGCCTTGCGGCGTTTGTACTCTTCCATCAGAAGCTGTGCTGGTGTAGGCCCAGCCGGATGTCGCGGCGCTTCAAGCTGTCGGCGAATCGGCGGGATCGAGAATCCATTAGCCAGGTGCTTCGCCCACTTCGTAAGTAATTTTTCTGCCAGTTTTTTTAGTTCCCCCTCTGTGAGGTTTCGCTCAACTCCCGTTCTGCGCATCTCAACGCAAATGTGATACAGCACGTCCTGTTTCCAGGGATATCTGTCGCTGCCCGAAAAGCGATAAGACTCATTGCGCCAGCGCTTGTATTCAGCCATCACAGCTTCGGACGTCAGGTTGAATGGGTTGGCTCCACTCGCCGAAACCAGCGCAACGAATTCAGCCAGATCCGGTGGCCATGTGTTACCCGCGGCGCAGCGTTCCATGCACTGGCGGCAGACCAGGGTAATCTGGGCATCACTCATCGATCCAATCTGGGCAATCCACATATCCGAGGGAGCCGCCCCGTTCTTCTGGGTCCACCGGTTCGAGAATATCTCCCCCATGACCGTCCATAGCCGCCATGCAGTATCCGCCGCCAGCAAGTCCGCGTTGCTTCTCCCAGAGCTCTCTGGCTTCCTGAATTTGCTGGACTGCCCGGGATGCGGTGTTAACTGATTGAATTCTTGCATTGCCGTTACCTCCGGTTGCTGGTTGTGGTTTGGATTTGGCTCTGGCATTTATCACGCTGCGGGCAAATTTCTGCTCCCACTGAACCTGAGTGAACACTTTCCCCTCGGATTTCCAGTACGCGGTGAACTCTGCCAGCTCTGTCGGCAGGTATGCCGGTTCGGGAAGCGCTATTCCCCAGGTAGCAGCCAGTCGCGGCCAGTCCTGTGACGGTAGCCAAAGGTCGTGCATGGCGAATTTCCCGATCGGAATATCCACTCCAGGCAGATACTGAGGTTCCTGAAAAACATTTCCCTTGTGCGCATAGAGAGTGGGGTTTGATCCTTTTCCCTTCCCTTCCCTTCCTTTTCCGTCAGTGAGTCCTCCATGAGGATTCACTGAGTCCTCATGGAGCCCTCCTTGATTAGGAGCTCTCTTTTCTTCCTTTCCTGCCTTAGACTCAGTGAATTCTGGCGGAAGAGGTATTTTTGAGGCCGAAGGCCTGTTTATTTTTTGATGCTTAAGGAAACCTTTAATCTGCAAATAGCAGACATCATTCACTGAATACTCAGTGAGTAATCCATGAGTAATCAGTTCCTGTATTAGTGGTTCGCAATCGAGCGCGTCCGCAGGGAAGATTTGCATCTTCAACCGTTTTGGCGAACGCTCAAGGCATCCCATATCGTTGGCGAAGTTGAACAACCCGATAAACAGGAGACGCGCTGGAATTGAACATTCCACCACCTTCTCATCTGTCCAGAATTCAGGTTTAACTGTTCTGATGCGGGCCATCTGAAACCTCTTATTAACCAGCTGGTGCTGGTGGTCATTGTCAAAACTCGATTAGAAAAACTGCGGCGCTACGGCGCTGATGCTCGCCAGTAGTGGTCCCGCCGCATCTGCAGGGAGCATGTTAAAAAGTGCAATTGCAGCTTCCCGTATTTCACGCTCTAGTTTCTGCAGAGGTGCGCCAAGTAACTTGGCCTGGTGCGCTTCGCTGCATTCTTTGATCGCATTGGCCACCAGCTCAGTTTCAGTTAAGCCATGTTTTAGGCCATGTTTGCGCGCGATCTCTATCGGCATTGCATCAGCGATCGCCGCCGAAAGCTGGATGACATAACTGGTGTACTTCTCTGAACCGCCCTCGTTTTTCAGGTAGCGATACAGATTTTGTTTATTGACGCTGATACCGCGCCCGTTTTGTTTCTCCCACTGTTCGGCCACCAGCTGCGCGACGTGGTCTTGCGCACGCCCAGGTAATGAGGACTCCCATTCCTGAACGGCGGCCAAAATGGCTCGGCATTTCTTGCCGTCACGCCGACGGGGCAAATACTGATTTTCCGTTTTCAGTTGCATACTCATCACCGGAGTATGATTTTCAAAAGAGGTGGTTTGCATGGTCACTCCTTAGGTATTCCATCCGTCGGATTCGGATATAGATCAGGACGTAATTCATGAGGCGTAACGCCCGTTGCATTAAAAACCTGTAAAACTCGCGATGAAGGCACAATACCTTTTGTTTTCCACTGACTTACTGCCATGCCGCTTACTCCAAGCGTTGATGCTAATTTATTGGCTGAGCCAGCTACTCGAATTGCGTTATCAAGGGCTGTCATATCTATCTCCTCGTTAAGTTAGGCATAATAAAGCATAGGTTTATATTCAATGCAAATTTTTAATTTATTGTGGCTATAAACTAAACCTTTACAATGGGCTTATGAAAAACACTGAAGAACTCAACAACCAACTGATTGCTCGTTTGGAAGAAATTACTCAAAGAGGGATCAGCAAGGCGGATATGGCTCGCATTGCTGGAGTTACACCTCAAGCGGTGAATGGGTGGTTTAAGAAAGGAGTAATCAGTAAAAAGTCCGCGATTGCCCTCGCGGAAGCTGCCAATGTGTCTGTAACTTGGTTGCTTGGAGAGAAAGTATCTGAAGATTCAGGCCTCAAGCCAAATGAGAGCAAAATGTTACGTCTGTTTAGGCAGTTACCTGAGGCTGAACAAGAGAGAATGATTGATACGTTTGAAGTCCGCCTAAAAGAAATCGATGATTATGTTGAGAAATATCTCCGTGGTCGATTTAAGGCTAGCGACACTAACTAACATCTCTGATCTCACCCCATGAAACCGGCAAATGCCGGTTTTTTTTTGCCTGCCGCGCAGCCTCAATCACTCCAACAGCTCCCCTGTCTCGATTAAAGCAAAAGTTTGCATCTGTATAAATCCAATGTTGACATCAAGCATAAACCAATGCTTTAATCATTCCATCGCAGCAAGTCATCGAGGCAGGAAGCCCACGAAGTAGCTGCCGGCGGCATACGAAACACCGGATGAGATGACAGCAATATCAATCGCAGCAGGTTCAACGTTCGGCTGCCCGGCCTTAAGGGAAAGAAATGAGTATGGATAAAGCATATGAAGACTATTTTGAAAGCCTCTCTGAAGGTGAGGAGGCGCTGAGTTTCAGCGAGTTTACCGCGGCGCTTTCAGGTAAGCCGGCAGACTGCGCCTCTTCTGAAATGTAATGGAAATCCTGCGCGCTTCGTGGTGGTGAATTGCAGGGTGAAAAAGCTCAATCGTGAAGATCAGCGTCACGACACCACCGACGAAGCGCGTCGAAGTAGTGAAAATAAAAAATCAGGGTTTGCAATGCGGTGAATGCGGCTATGCGCACGCGACACAGTTAAAAAAGTAAACATGGCGGTTATTCACACGTTGTGGGGAAAAAGTTGTCGGCGGTAGTTGTTAACTGGCTGCCGTCACCGGGAGGCACCCGGCGCCGCATTGCAAAACCACATCCTAATACTGAGTTAACTGGAGATAACTATGAAGGATTTTGCCCGAGTACCTACCGGGAACCAGGCGACCCGCCTGAACTGGTTCGAGGTGAGACTACGCCAGCTGTGTTACTTGCTGGCGCAGAAAGGAAACCCTGAGGCTGAGGCATGAATACCCTGTTTGCCCTTGTCATCAGCGTTTGTGCTCTCACTGGTGAATGCTCTGATGTTCTGATCGGTGTTTATCCATCAGAGGCCAGTTGCAACAGCAACGCCGATGAACAAAAAGTACAGGGCCAGTGCCTCCCCTACCGAAATGCACAAAACATGGCTGACGACCAACAGCCTGCAGCGAGTTTTTGAATCGAGTTTTGACCAATGGCCGTTACGGCCGGAGAAGTGATTATGGAATTTGGAATGAAACGCGTTCTGGCATCTGTCCAGGCCGCCGCCACTTTGAATAAGCTCTATGACGGCTCGCCCGTTTCACTGACGGCCATCAGTAAAGAGTCAAAGCTGTCTACTTCATACCTTGAGCAGATCTTCAAAAAGCTGCGGGCGGGTAACCTGGTTATTTCACAGCGTGGCCCAGGTGGTGGTTATAGCCCCCGCGGCGATGACATCACCGTTACAGAAGTGATCACTGCGGTATCTAAACTGCCAGCCCATAAAACTTTTGAGCCTATCCTGCGAGCGCTTGACGACGTTCGCGTATCACAGCTGCTGCGGGGCGATTCGCCAGCCCCATAAAGCACAAAACCCGCGCAAGGCGGGTTAAGTACCCGGTCAGCCGACCAAAGCTTTCCGGAATCGAGTTTTGACCAATGACCACCACCAGGGCGGCTGCCATCAGCTGCCGGGTATCTTACAATCCAAAGGAGCCCAAACGCAATGAACAACTACCCGTATCTCATTAAAGCTAAGGCAAAAGCAAACGAAGCGAAAAGCCTCTTCTGCTGGTTCTCTGCTAAATCCGATTCTCGCGCCGAGCGCAAAATCCTGGACATCCTGGAAGACGCTGAAATTAACGTTGGCCGTGGCGCCAGCCATCAGCTGCCGATCCGCACCAACTGGCTCATCGTTGATGACTTACCGGAAGAAGGTGTACTGGATGACACCTGGTGCGATCGCTACGAGCTTGGTGGTGAAGACGGGCTGACATGGCAAAAAATCGTTGCGCCGGCGGCTGCTGAACCACAGCCCTCCAGTAAACCAGAAAACGATATATCTCCTGCAAATAGTGATGAAGAAGACTATTCGAACAATGAAGAAGCACTCTTCAACCTGGCGGAAATGTCATTCCGCACGCAGCTGCTTGCCCAGTATATGGCCGACGAACGTCACGTGTATCACATTAGCATTCCTCATCGTAACCGCCTTTCAGCGATGGAAATGGATACGGATAATCAGGGTGTGCAGAATCTGCTGCTGACGGCAGAAAATATTCCGGAGCTTAAAAAATATGATATGCCTGGCCTGTGGAAATTTACCAGTGCATTTAAGAGCGTATTTCCTGTGGGGAAACGCCATGAGCTCGGCAAGCAAATTCAGTTCGCCAAATTGTGGCTTGAAACGTCGCACATTGACCGCGGGATCCTTACAAAGGAATGGGCTGCTGGACACTATATCACCTCAATAAACAAAACCGATACCGGCGCCAATGCTGGTGGCGGTAACAAAACTGACCGCAATCCGGATTATCAGCATTCGCTGGATACACTGGATATAGAGATCGCTCTTGCGACGATGCCTATGGATTTTGATATCTATAATTTTCCGGCATCAGTCCACCGCCGCGCGAAGGAAATAGTACAGAAGAAAGAAAGTCCATTTAAAGAATGGTCTGCAGTATTACGGAGCACACCAGGCATCCTTGATTATTCCCGTGCAGCGATTTTTGCACTTATCAGGGAAGCATCCAGTGGAATAACTCTTTTTCCAGATCGGTTGCGTGGCTACATCAACACGAATCTGACTGAACATAAGCATGATACCCCGAGCGCTGAAACGCTTGCCAAGGCGGGGCATATTCCATCTGCTGCAGTCACTCTGGATGCAATAAACCAAGCAATCGCCGGAGAGGATTGCAGCGCAAAACTGGAAACACTCTCCTCCGACTTCAAAGCAGTTGGTACCGAACTGGTAAAAGAGGCTCAAAAGCAACGTCCAGACGCTAATCAGGTTCCGGCCTCCGAGCGCGGCGAATATGTTGAAGGGATTAGCGACCCTACGGATCCGAAGTGGGTGACCGAAGACCTTACCAAGACCAGGCAGCCTGAAGTTTCAAAAATTGGGGACGGAGTATTTTCCATTGACGGTCTTTTTGACGTTACGGGCAAGGCTAACCAAAAAGAAAAAACAGATGAAGTTGTTCATCAAACGGATGCTGTAGATATTGAATCCGGTCATCATAATAAGGAGGAAGATCAGCCAATTGATTATGTTCACGTTATGGTTGATCTGGAAACCATGGGTAAAAAACATAACGCCCCTATCGTCGCTATTGGTGCGGTTGTTTTTGACCCGGCAACCGGCTCTATTGGCGAAAGTTTCTATAAAGTCGTATGCCTTGAATCCTCTGTGAACTGGGGCGCCGTAATCGATCCATCTACTGTTATCTGGTGGCTTAAGCAGTCTTCCGAAGCACGCTCTGCGATCGTAAATGATGATGCTATCCCGTTGCAGGATGCATTACTCCAGTTCAGAGAATTTGTTTCTGATAATGTCGCTGGTGGGAGCAAAAAGGCACAGGTATGGGGTAACGGTGCGTCATTTGACAACTCTATTCTGCGTTCTTCTTACGATTGCATTGCTGAAGATTATCCGTGGGAATACTGGAACGATCGGGACGTACGAACAATGGTAGAGCTCGGCCAGGCCATTAGCTTCGACCCCAAAACAACGATCCCGTTTGAAGGGGCTCGTCACAATGCCCTCGCTGATGCTATTCATCAGGCCCGCTATGTATCAGCGATCTGGCAGCGAATAATTGCCGGCAATCAGGTGCTGCAAAAAGTGATGCAAAACTGATTTTTTATTTTCAGATACTGGCCCAGCAATGGGCCATAATGAGGTAAAACATATGCTCCAGATGTTAACCCTTGAAGAGTGGGCAAACGAGAAATACAGAAGCAATCCTCCAAGTGTTTCCACTCTCAGGAATTATGCTAAACAGAATATGTTTTCTCCCCCAGCCAAAAAAGAAGGTCGATTCTGGCGCGTCAGGGAGGATGCTGAGTTGGTCGGTACATTGACCACTCCTGTAGTAAAGAAAAGCGACCCTGTTCTTTTGCAGAGGATTTTGAACGATGGCTGCCAGACCACGTAAAAATAATATATCTATTCCAAATTTATACCCGCTCTTCAGTAGAAAGGTTAATAAAGTATACTGGCGTTATAAGCACCCGATAACTGGTAAGTTTCATAGTCTAGGAACAGACGAAGCAGAGGCCACGGCAATAGCTATTGAAGCAAATAAAAGACTGGCGGAACAACAAACCCGCCAGATAATGGCAATCACTGACAGAATTTCCACCAGCTCAGGAAAATCAATATCAACTAACACTTGGCTTGAACGTTACTGGAAGATTCAGCAGGAAAGATTAAAGTCCGGAGATATTAAAGAAAACACTATCAAACAAAAAGCAAAACCAGTATCTCTGCTTAAGGAACGGGTAGGAATGAAATTAATATCCGCTGTCAATGTTCGAGATGTTGCGCAAATTCTTGATGAATATTTAGCGGAGGGACAACCCAGAATGGCTCAGGTCATTCGCTCTGTCCTAATAGATGTTTTTAAAGAAGCTCAGCATGCGGGAGAAGTACCTCCTGGTTATAACCCTGCACTAGCAACTAAACAACCTCGTAGAAAGATCACTCGCCAGCGCCTCACACTTGAGGAATGGCAAAAGATTTTTGATATAGCCGATGAAAATCACAAATACATGGGGAACGCCATGCTTTTAGCCATAGTAACAGGACAGCGACTAGGTGATATATCCCGTATGAAATTCTCGGACATCTGGGACGATCATCTACACGTTGAGCAAGAGAAAACCGGAAGCAAAATCGCTATACCATTAGCTCTGCGTTGCAACGCAATCAACTGGAGCCTCCGAGATGTAATCAGTCGTTGCCGGGATTATGCAGTAAGCCCTTATTTGGTTCATTTCTTTAGAACCACCTCACAGGCTGAGCGAGGAGCACAGGTGAAACCCAGAACACTGACCATGAATTTCAGCAAGGCAAGAGACAGTGCAGATATTGACTGGGGACAAGGTACCCCGGCAACTTTCCATGAACAAAGATCGCTTTCCGAGCGGCTATATAAAGCCCAGGGTATAAACACGAAAGATTTACTTGGACATAAAACTCAACAACAAACGGATAGGTACCATGATGATCGAGGTAAGGGGTGGACAACGGTGGCCTTATGAGGTTTTTCGGGAGGGGTTTTGATAACTTGTTTTGATAAAATTTTGATAACCGTTCGAAAACTAATAATAAAAACGGGAACCATCAGGTTCCCGTTCTGACATAATCTGAGGGCCAGATTACATGTTCGCGATAATCGCGTCGCCAAACTCGCTACATTTCAGCAGTTTAGCGCCTTCCATCAGACGTTCGAAGTCATAGGTCACGGTCTTGGCGGCGATAGCGCCTTCCATGCCTTTGACGATCAGGTCTGCGGCTTCGAACCACTGCATGTGGCGCAGCATCATCTCTGCGGACAGGATGATGGAGCCCGGGTTCACTTTGTCCTGGCCAGCATATTTCGGCGCAGTACCGTGAGTCGCTTCGAACAGCGCGCACTCGTCACCGATGTTGGCGCCCGGGGCGATACCGATACCGCCAACCTGTGCCGCCAGCGCGTCAGAGATATAGTCGCCGTTCAGGTTCATACAGGCGATAACGTCGTATTCCGCCGGACGCAGCAGGATCTGCTGCAGGAACGCATCGGCGATCACGTCTTTCACCACGATCTCTTTACCGGTGTTCGGGTTCTTGATTTTCACCCACGGGCCGCCGTCGATCAGCTCGCCGCCGAACTCTTCGCGAGCCAGCTGGTAGCCCCAGTCTTTGAACGCACCTTCGGTGAACTTCATGATGTTGCCTTTGTGCACCAGGGTGAGGGAATCACGATCGTTGGTGATCGCGTATTCAATCGCGGCGCGAACCAGGCGTTTGGTGCCTTCTTCAGAGCACGGCTTGATGCCGATACCGCAATGTTCCGGGAAGCGAATTTTCTTCACGCCCATCTCATCGCGCAGGAATTTGATGACTTTGTCTGCTTCAGCAGAGTCGGCTTTCCACTCGATACCTGCATAGATATCTTCTGAGTTTTCACGGAAGATAACCATATCGGTCAGTTCAGGGTGCTTAACCGGGCTCGGGGTGCCCTGGTAGTAACGTACCGGACGCAGGCAGACGTAGAGGTCCAGCTCCTGGCGCAGCGCCACGTTCAGAGAACGGATGCCGCCGCCGACTGGGGTGGTCAGAGGACCTTTAATAGCAACGCGGTAGTCACGAATCAGATCGAGGGTTTCAGCTGGCAGCCAGACATCCTGGCCATAGACTTGGGTCGATTTTTCACCGGTGTAAACTTCCATCCAGGAAATTTTACGCTCGCCCTTATAGGCTTTCTCAACGGCGGCATCAACCACTTTCAGCATCGCTGGGGTAACGTCAACGCCGATACCGTCACCTTCAATGAACGGGATAATCGGATTGTGAGGGACGTTCAGTTTGCCGTTTTGCAGGGTGATTTTTTGACCTTCCGCCGGAACTACTACTTTGCTTTCCATTAACCTCTCCTTCGAGCGCTTCTGGTTCTGCTCTTCCCTCTTCACGCGAGCCTGGTGTTGGCTGAGTCGGCCAGCTCCAGCGTACCGGGTTTTCCCGCTAAGCGGAGCTATCGCGTCCGTGTCGCCTTCCTGCCTGTAGTGCGAATCGGTTTGAGCAATTTTTTGTTAATAATTTGTAATGAGCATGTCAATACTACCTGAATGTTTGCATCCATGAAAGGCATTCGTAATTAGGCTATAATGCGGCAATTGATAGAGCCTGAAAATACCATGCAGAAAACTTCATTTAGAAAACATCGCGTTGAGCGATTCAGCACACAACAAGTCACCAGACAACGTAAAGAACACCAGCCAAAAACTGTGATCTTGTTCAATAAACCCTATGATGTGTTGCCACAATTTACCGACGAGGCCGGGCGCAGCACGCTGAAAGATTTTATCCCCGTGGCGGGCGTCTACGCCGCCGGTCGTCTTGACCGCGACAGCGAAGGCCTTCTGGTGCTGACCAACGATGGCGCGCTGCAGGCGAAGCTAACCCAGCCGGGTAAACGCACCGGCAAGATTTACTACGTCCAGGTGGAAGGAGAACCCACCGCCGAGGCGCTGGCCGCGCTACGCAACGGCGTCACGCTCAACGATGGCCCCACCCTGCCTGCTGGCGTGGAAGTGGTGGAGGAGCCCGCGTGGCTGTGGCCGCGCAACCCGCCTATTCGCGAGCGCAAATCGATCCCCACCTGCTGGCTGAAAATCACCCTCTACGAGGGACGTAACCGCCAGGTGCGCCGGATGACCGCCCACGTCGGCTTCCCCACCCTGCGCCTGATCCGCTACGCCATGGGCGGCTATACGCTTGACGGGCTGGCCAACGGCGAATGGCGTAGAGCCGAATAACCGAAAAGGAAAAGCGATGTTTAAACCTCATGTTACTGTAGCCTGCGTGGTTCATGCCGAGGATAAATTCCTCATCGTCGAAGAGACCATTAACGGCAAAGCGCTGTGGAACCAGCCGGCGGGCCACCTGGAGGCCAATGAGACGCTGCTGCAGGCCGCCGAACGCGAACTGTGGGAAGAGACCGGCATTCGCACCACGCCGCAGCACTTCATCCGCATGCACCAGTGGGTCGCTCCCGATAACACGCCGTTTCTGCGCTTCCTGTTCGCCATCGAACTTAGCGATCTGTGCGCCACCGAACCGCATGACAGCGATATCGATCGCTGCCTGTGGCTCAGTGCTGAGGAAATTCTTAACGCGCCGAACCTGCGTTCACCGCTGGTTGCCGAAAGCATTCGCAGTTATCTGCAGGACCCGCGCCAGCCGCTGTCGCTGATTGGCGCATTTAACTGGCCGTTCACAGGGGGTGAATGAACGGTGAGCGCGTGCTAGAATACGCCGCCTCGAAGTTCAATGTAGCGAGTATTTCCATGTCAGAAAGCCAGAAAAAAGTGATCGTCGGCATGTCCGGCGGCGTCGACTCCTCGGTCTCCGCGTACCTGCTGCTGCAGCAAGGGTATAAGGTGGAAGGCCTGTTCATGAAGAACTGGGAGGAAGACGACGGCGAGGAATACTGCACCGCCGCCGCCGACCTTGCCGACGCGCAAGCGGTCTGCGATAAGCTGGGCATTGAACTGCACACCGTTAACTTTGCCGCCGAATATTGGGACAACGTCTTTGAGCTCTTCCTGGAAGAGTACAAAGCCGGCCGCACGCCGAACCCGGATATTCTGTGCAATAAAGAGATCAAGTTTAAAGCCTTCCTCGAGTTTGCCGCCGAAGACCTCGGCGCCGACTACATCGCCACCGGGCACTATGTGCGCCGCGCCGATGTCGACGGCAAAAGCCAGCTGCTGCGCGGCCTCGACGGTAACAAAGATCAGAGCTACTTCCTCTATACCCTTAGCCACGAGCAGATTGCCCAGAGCCTGTTCCCGGTGGGTGAGCTGGAAAAACCGCAGGTGCGTAAGATCGCCGAAGAGCTGGATCTGATCACCGCGAAGAAAAAAGATTCCACCGGCATCTGCTTTATCGGCGAGCGTAAATTCCGCGATTTCCTTGGCCGCTATCTGCCGGCGCAGCCGGGCAAAATCCTCACCGTCGACGGCGAGGAGATCGGTACCCATCAGGGGCTGATGTACCATACTCTGGGCCAGCGTAAAGGGCTGGGTATCGGCGGCACCAAAGAGGGTAGCGAAGATCCGTGGTACGTGGTGGATAAAGACGTTGAGAACAATATTCTTGTCGTCGCCCAGGGCCATGACCACCCGCGCCTGATGTCCGTCGGCCTGATTGCCCAACAGCTGCACTGGGTTGATCGTGAACCGCTGCGGGGCACCCTGCGCTGCACGGTGAAAACCCGCTATCGCCAGACCGATATCCCCTGCACCGTCACCGCGCTGGATGAAGACCGTATCGAAGTCCGCTTCGATGAGCCGGTCGCGGCGGTCACCCCGGGCCAGTCCGCGGTGTTCTATTTAGGTGAAGTATGCCTCGGCGGCGGTATTATTGAACAACGACTGCCTCTGCAGTCCTGAACGCGCGTTATTTCCGTCGGGACGAACCGCCCCGACGGCTGACAAGGAGTATGTGTGGCGAAGAATTACTATGACATCACGCTGGCGCTGGCTGGCGTTTGCCAGGCGGCACGACTGGTTCAGCAACTGGCGCATCAAGGACATTGCGACAGCGATGCCCTGCATGTGTCGCTGAACAGCATCATCGACCTCGATCCCGAGTCGACGCTGGCGGTGTTCGGTGGCAGTGAAGCCAATCTTCGCCTCGGCCTTGAAACGCTGCTCGGGGTGCTCAATACCAGCAGCCGTCAGGGCCTCAATGCTGAACTGACGCGCTATACCCTGAGCCTGATGGTGCTGGAGCGCAAGCTCGCCGCCAGTAAAGGGGCGATGGACACGCTCGGCAACCGCATCGCCGGCCTGCACCGTCAACTGGAACACTTTGACCTGCAGTCCGAAACGCTGCTCAGCGCCATGGCAGGCATCTATGTTGACGTGATAAGCCCGCTGGGGCCGCGTATTCAGGTGACCGGCTCCCCTGCCGTGCTGCAAAGCCCGCAGGTGCAGGCGAAAGTTCGCTCAGCGCTGCTGGCGGGTATTCGCGCCGCGGTGCTCTGGCATCAGGTGGGCGGCGGACGTCTGCAGCTAATGTTTTCCCGTAATCGTCTGGTTAACCAGGCAAAGCAAATTCTTGCTCATTTAACCCCGGAGTTGTGATCTATGGAATTATCCTCACTGACCGCCGTTTCCCCTGTAGACGGCCGCTACGGCGATAAAGTCAGCGCGCTGCGCGGTATCTTCAGCGAATTCGGTTTGCTGAAATTCCGCGTTCAGGTGGAAGTACGTTGGCTGCAAAAACTGGCCGCCCACGCAGCGATCAAGGAAGTTCCTGCTTTTGCTGCCGACGCAAACGGTTTCCTTGACAAAATCGTCGCCGATTTCAGCGTCGAAGACGCGGAGCGCATCAAAACCATCGAGCGCACCACCAACCACGACGTGAAAGCGGTAGAGTATTTTCTGAAAGAGAAAGTCGCTGACGTCGCCGAGCTGCACGCGGTATCAGAGTTTATTCACTTCGCCTGTACGTCTGAAGACATCAATAACCTCTCTCACGCGCTGATGCTGAAAACCGCCCGCGACGAAGTGGTTCTGCCTTACTGGCGCAAGCTGATTGACGCGGTAAAAGATCTGGCAACCCAGTACCGCGATGTGCCGCTGCTCTCCCGTACCCACGGTCAGCCGGCGACGCCGTCCACCATGGGTAAAGAGATGGCGAACGTCGCCTACCGTATGGAGCGCCAGTACCGTCAGCTGAACCAGGTGGAAATCCTCGGTAAAATCAACGGCGCGGTGGGTAACTACAACGCCCACATCGCGGCCTACCCGGAAGTCGACTGGCATCAGTTCAGCGAAGAGTTCGTCACCTCGCTGGGCATTCAGTGGAACCCGTACACCACCCAGATCGAGCCGCATGACTATATCGCTGAGCTGTTTGATTGCATCGCGCGCTTCAACACCATTCTGATCGACTTCGATCGCGATGTGTGGGGCTACATTGCGCTCAACCACTTCAAACAGAAGACCATCGCCGGAGAGATCGGCTCCTCCACCATGCCGCACAAGGTGAACCCGATTGACTTCGAAAACTCCGAAGGCAACCTCGGCCTGGCCAATGCGGTCATGCAGCACCTGGCCAGCAAACTGCCGGTTTCCCGCTGGCAGCGCGACCTGACCGACTCCACCGTCCTGCGTAACCTCGGCGTAGGCATCGGCTATGCGCTGATCGCCTATCAGTCCACCCTCAAAGGGATCAGCAAGCTGGAGCTGAACCAGGATCGCCTGCTGGACGAACTGGATCACAACTGGGAAGTACTGGCTGAGCCGATCCAGACCGTGATGCGCCGTTACGGTATCGAAAAACCGTACGAGAAGCTGAAAGAGCTGACCCGCGGCAAACGCGTTGACGCGGAAGGGATGAAGCAGTTTATTGACAGCCTCGCCCTGCCGGAAAACGAAAAAGTGCGCCTCAAAGCGATGACCCCGGCCAACTATATTGGTCGGGCAACCACCATGGTTGACGAGCTGAAGTAATCGCCCTGCCCCTCTTTCCGCCGGAAAGAGGGGCGTTTTGTCGCCGGAAAGCAATCAGATCCAGACGTCGTTCACCGCCGTCCGCTCACCGCCCTCATGGCCGGTATTCAGCACGCCACGCGGCTCAATCAGCATGAGCTTCGCTTCCGTCTCCGCCGAGGTCTTATGTTCCACCCCGCGCGGCACGACGATCATCTCCCCGGCCTTCACCAGCACATGTCCGTCGCGGAAGTCCACGCGTAATACCCCCTCCACCACCATCAATGTCTCATCGGTTTCCGGGTGGCTGTGCCAGATAAAATCGCCGGCGATGCGCACGATCTTGAACTGATAGTCGTTCATCTCAGCCACCACTTTGGGCTGCCATTGTTCGCTGAACAGGGAAAATTTCTGAGCAAGATTAACGAGTTGATACATGGGCTGTCTCCTTGTGATAAAGGCAGTCAGCATAGTTCGCCTCGCCGCGGTAACGCTTGAACGATTGTGCAACCTGCACCGCGCTAGCCGCGGATCGCCCGCAGCCAGCGGCCCGGAGAGAGACCAAAGCGGCTGATAAACTGGCGCGTCATGTGGCTCTGATCGGCAAAGCCCGCGTCGGCGGCAATATCCACCAGACGCTCCCCGGCGCGCATCCGCTGGCGGCAAAAATCGAGCCGGCGCATCATGACGTAACGCCACGGGCTGGTGCCGTACAGCGTTCTGAAATCACGACTCAGGCTCCAGCGGTCCCGGCCGCTCACCTGCGATAAGGTGTCGAGGGTCATATCCTGCATAAAACAGGCATGGATATACTCCCGGGCCCTCTCCGCCGCCTGATAGTCAAATGCCTGGCGACGGGAACGCTGCCCGCCGACCACAGCCAGGGTCTGCGCCAGGTCGTACAGAGCATCCTCTTCCTCCAGCGGCTCGAAGGTGTCCGTGACCGCTTTTAACAACGGCTGCGCGGCGCAACGCAGGCGCGGATCCGCCGACAGGCCGCCGGGGATAAACGGCAATGGCCTGCCGCCGAGTATCCTCTGGATCAGCGCCGGTTCGATATAGACCATGCGGTAGTGAAACCCCGCCTCGGTGCCCGCCTCGCCGTCGTGTATTTCGTCCGGGTGAAGCACCATCGTCCCGCCAGGCAGACTGTGCTGTTGCCCGCCGCGATAGTGAAAGCTCTGCACGCCGGCAATCGTCTGGCCGATAGCATAGGTATCATGCCGGTGCGGCTCGTAGCCGTGGCCGCCGAAGAAGGCTTCGATGCGTTCCGTCTGACTGGGCGACTGCGCCAGCCTGACCCAGTCCGCACTTTTCTGCTGAGACATAATGGATAACCTGCGGCGTCATTGAGAGGTGATCCCAGCACTATTACACAAAAAATTAACATCACCAACCTGCGCACTGCCCGCGCCCTACCGCTGGGCGTTTGCTGAAATAACGCATAGAATGAAGGAGTTCCATGCACTAGGCGCAAAGGGCATCGCCGAAGGCTGGCCTGCCTGGCGGTGTTATGCGCCGTTGGTATAAAAAGCTTTATTTAACAGCTGTTTATATTTTGCGTATATAATGAGCGTCAGATTACTATCAACACAGGAAGGGAGAACAGTCATGCGCGTACTCGTGGTTGAGGATAACGCCCTGCTGCGTCACCACCTCAAAGTTCAGCTGCAGGAGCTGGGCCATCAGGTCGATGCGGCGGAAGATGCCAGGGAAGCGGACTACTATCTGGGCGAACATCTCCCGGATATCGCCATCGTCGACCTCGGCCTGCCGGATGAAGACGGACTATCGCTGATCCGCCGCTGGCGCAGCCACGATGTGTCGCTGCCGGTGCTGGTGCTGACCGCCCGCGAAGGGTGGCAGGATAAAGTGGAAGTGCTGAGCGCCGGGGCGGATGATTACGTCACCAAGCCTTTCCATATTGAAGAGGTTGCCGCCCGCATGCAGGCGCTGCTGCGCCGCAACAGCGGCCTGGCCTCGCAGGTGATCTCCCTGCCGCCGTTCCAGGTTGACCTCTCCCGGCGCGAGCTGTCAGTCAACGACCAGCCGATCAAGCTGACGGCCTTTGAGTACACCATTATGGAAACCCTGATCCGCAACCGCGGCAAAGTGGTCAGCAAAGATTCCCTGATGCTCCAGCTTTACCCGGATGCCGAACTGCGTGAGAGCCATACCATCGACGTACTGATGGGCCGGCTGCGCAAGAAAATTCAGGCTGAATACCCACAGGACGTCATCACCACGGTGCGCGGCCAGGGCTATCTGTTCGAACTGCGCTGATGAAGGGATTGTTGCGACATATCTTCCCCCTGTCATTACGGGTTCGCTTCCTGCTGGCGACCGCTGGGGTCGTGCTGGTGCTGTCGCTGGCCTATGGCATGGTAGCGCTGGTGGGCTACAGCGTCAGCTTCGATAAAACCACCTTCCGCCTGCTGCGCGGCGAGAGCAATCTCTTCTATATGCTGGCGAAATGGGAGAACGGCGCTATTGACGTCGATATCCCGGAAAACCTGAATATGGAAAGCCCGACGGTGACCCTTATCTACGATGAGAAGGGCAAACTGCTGTGGGCGCAGCGCGATGTCCCCTGGCTGGCGAAACGCATTCAACCGGAATGGCTGAAGAGCAATGGTTTCCATGAGATCGAAGCCGATGTCGACAGCAGTAGCATGCTGCTGCGCAACAACCACGAGATTCAGGAACAGCTGGACGCCATCCGCGAGCAGGGCGACGATTCGGAGATGACCCACTCGGTGGCAATCAACCTCTACCCGGCCACCAGCAAAATGCCCCAGCTCAGCATTGTGGTGGTCGATACCATTCCGGTGGAGCTCAAGCGCAGCTATATGGTGTGGAGCTGGTTTATCTACGTGCTGGCCGCCAACCTGCTGCTGGTGATCCCCCTGCTGTGGGTCGCCGCCTGGTGGAGCCTGCGGCCTATCGAGTCGCTGGCGAAAGAGGTGCGTGAGCTGGAGGAGCACCACCGCGAAAAGCTCAATCCCAACACCACCCGCGAGCTGACCCGGCTGGTCAGCAACCTTAATCGCCTGGTTCGCAGCGAGCGTGAACGCTATGACAAATACCGCACCACCCTTACCGATCTCACCCACAGCCTGAAAACGCCGCTGGCGGTGATGCAGAGTACGCTTCGCTCGCTGCGCGGCGAGAAGATCAGCGTCGACGAGGCGGAGCCGGTGATGCTGGAGCAGATAAGCCGCATCTCGCAGCAGATTGGTTACTATTTGCATCGCGCCAGCATGCGCAGCGGCGGTACCCTGCTAAGCCGGGAACTGCACCCGATCGCCCCCCTGCTCGACAGCCTGACCTCCGCCCTCAACAAGGTCTATCAGCGTAAAGGGGTCAATATCTCGCTCGACATCTCGCCGGAGATCACTTTTGTCGGCGAGCAGAATGATTTTATGGAAGTGATGGGTAACGTTCTCGATAACGCCTGTAAGTACTGTCTGGAGTTCGTGGAGGTTTCCGTGCGCCAAACCACCGACAGCCATCTGCATATTCTGGTGGAAGACGATGGCCCGGGGATCCCGCAGAGCCAACGCCGCGCCGTCTTTGACCGCGGCCAGCGGGCAGATACGCTGCGTCCCGGCCAGGGTGTGGGGCTCTCCGTCGCCCGCGAAATCGTCGAGCAATATGACGGGGAGATTATCGCCAGCGAAAGCCTGCTCGGCGGTGCCTGCATGGAGGTGGTGTTTGGCCGCCAGCTGATGGAAGATAAACAGGGTTAATCATTGAGTTTTTTAACGGCGCCTGCATCGCCGGGGCGCCGCATCCGTTATAATCCCTGTCAGACACCTGCAGTGGAATATCAATATGGATTATCAATTAACGCTTAACTGGCCCGACTTTATCGAACGCTACTGGCAAAAACGGCCGGTGGTATTGAAGCGCGGCTTCGCCAATTTTATCGACCCCCTAAGCCCGGACGAACTGGCTGGACTGGCCATGGAGAGCGAGGTCGATAGCCGCCTTGTCAGCCATCAGGATGGAAAATGGCAGGTCAGTCACGGTCCCTTCGAAAGCTACGATCACCTGAGTGAAAACAACTGGTCCCTGCTGGTGCAGGCGGTTAACCACTGGCATGAACCCTCGGCGGCGCTGATGCATCCGTTCCGCGCTCTGCCGGACTGGCGTATCGACGATCTGATGATCTCCTTCTCGGTACCCGGGGGCGGCGTCGGTCCGCATCTGGATCAGTATGATGTGTTTATCATTCAGGGCACCGGCCGTCGGCGCTGGCGCGTCGGGGAAAAGGTGCCGATGAAACAGCACTGCCCGCATCCGGACCTGCTGCAGGTTGACCCCTTCGAGGCGATCATCGATGAAGAGATGGAGCCGGGCGATATTCTTTATATTCCGCCAGGATTCCCGCATGAGGGGTATTCGCTGGAAAACTCGCTCAACTATTCGGTCGGCTATCGCGCGCCGAATGCCCGCGAGCTGTTCAGCGGCTTTGCCGACTACGTTCTCCAGCGCGAACTGGGCAGCCAGCGCTACGCCGATCCGGACGTGCCGTCCCGCGACCATCCGGCGGATATTTTACCCGTCGAACTCGACCGCCTGCGCGAGATGATGTTGGGGCTGATTAACCAACCAGAGCACTTTAAACAGTGGTTCGGCGAGTTTATCACCCAGTCGCGTCATGAGCTCGACGTCGCGCCGCCGGAGCCGCCGTATCAGCCAGATGAAATTTACGATGCTCTGCAGCAGGGCGACACGCTGGAACGGCTGGGCGGCCTGCGGGTGCTGCGCATTGACGGCGAGGTGTTCGTCAATGGTGAGAAGATCAACTCCCCGCACCGCCCGGCGCTGGACGCCTTAGCCACCCATCTGACACTGCGCGCCGACCATTTTGGCGATGCGCTGGAGGATCCTTCTTTCCTCGCCATGCTGGCAGCGCTGGTCAACAGCGGCTACTGGTTCTTTGGCGACTGAGCCATCATCCTGCCCGGCGGCGCTGCGCTTGCCGGGCCTACAAACAGCACGATTTCCGTAGCTCCTGTATCGGTTTGCAACGGTTTCGACCCGGGAAAAACGTTTGTTCTGTGTTATTTCCGAGCAGATTGCGCTCCCAATATGTATTCTGCGTTATGTCACTCATGAAGTAGGGAGCGCACAGGGGGCGGCCAGTCGCCGCCGCCCCCTGTACCCCCGGGCTCCGGCCAGCAAAATCGCCACTTCGTGGTGCCTTCGACTTATCCCTGCAGGCTTCGGGTCGGGCCGAGGCAGCGTC
>NZ_PIBL01000021.1:0-34653 GCF_002806645.1 Klebsiella sp. H-Nf2 | reverse complement strand
TAAACTTCGTAATGAATTACGTATGTTCACTCAGAGACTTGGTATTCATTTTTCGTCCGAGGACGTTAAGAATCCATGTCACTTTGAGTGCCCACACAGATTGTCTGATAAATTGTTAAAGAGCAGTTGCGACGCGCTTTAGCGCTCTGTCGCGAGGTGGCGTATATTACGCTTTCCTCTTTCAGAGTCAACCCTGAATTTCAGGATTTTTCTCTTCAACCGAACCGGCTGTTTGTGTGAAGTGATTCACATCCGCCGTGTCGATGGAGGCGCATTATAGGGAGTTCTCGAGCGCCTGCAATAGAAAAATGGCAGAAAAATGACTGACTGCTGCATTCCCCAGCAAAACCCCGCTTTATACCCTTTTACACACAGAATTATCCACAGAATCGCGACGAAACGCCGGCAAAAGCCCGGTGGGTCAGCTTCTATATAAGGAAGAAACAGTGGCTGAAAGAGAAAGATAAAAATTCGCGAGCGTTGCGCAAACGTTTTCGTTACAATGCCGCGCAATGACACGGATGCCCGGTTGGGTGCGTTAGGTGAGTTTTTAGGCAAAAACTCACCTAACGCTCTCTGTAATGTTCAAATCCTGGGGATTTAATACCATGCAACAACGTCGTCCAGTCCGCCGCGCTCTGCTCAGTGTTTCTGACAAGGCCGGTATCGTCGAATTCGCGCAGGCGCTTTCCGCTCGTGGTGTCGAGCTGCTGTCTACCGGCGGCACCGCCCGCCTGCTGGCAGATAAAGGCCTGCCGGTTACCGAAGTCTCTGACTACACCGGTTTCCCGGAAATGATGGATGGACGCGTGAAGACCCTGCATCCGAAAGTACACGGCGGCATCCTCGGTCGTCGCGGTCAGGATGATGGCATCATGCAGCAGCACGGTATCGCGCCTATCGATATGGTGGTCGTTAACCTCTACCCATTTGCCCAGACCGTCGCTCGTGAAGGATGCTCGCTGGAAGACGCGGTGGAAAACATTGATATCGGCGGCCCGACCATGGTGCGCTCCGCAGCGAAGAACCATAAAGACGTCGCTATCGTAGTGAAGAGCAGCGACTATGACGCCATCATTAATGAGATGGACGCCAACGAAGGCTCCCTGACGCTGAACACCCGCTTCGACCTCGCCATTAAAGCCTTCGAACATACCGCCGCTTACGACAGCATGATCGCTAACTACTTCGGCAGCATGGTCCCGGCCTATCACGGTGAAAGCAAAGAAGCCGCTGGCCGCTTCCCGCGCACCCTGAATCTGAACTTCATTAAGAAGCAGGATATGCGCTACGGCGAAAACAGCCACCAGCAAGCTGCCTTCTATATAGAAGAGAATGTAAAAGAAGCCTCCGTAGCGACCGCCACTCAGTTGCAGGGCAAAGCGCTCTCCTATAACAACATTGCCGATACCGATGCGGCGCTGGAGTGCGTGAAAGAGTTCAATGAGCCAGCCTGCGTGATCGTTAAGCACGCTAACCCATGCGGCGTTGCCGTCAGCGACTCGATCCTCGATGCCTACGATCGCGCCTATAAAACTGACCCAACCTCCGCCTTCGGCGGCATCATCGCCTTTAACCGCGAGCTGGATGCGGAAACCGCGCAGGCGATCATCTCTCGCCAGTTCGTCGAAGTGATCATCGCACCGTCCGCCAGCGAAGAAGCGCTGAAGATCACCGCCGCGAAGCAGAACGTCCGCGTACTGGTCTGCGGCCAGTGGGATGCCCGCGTTGCCGGCCTCGATTTCAAACGTGTCAATGGCGGCCTGCTGGTTCAGGACCGCGATCTCGGCATGGTCACCGCGGGCGAACTGCGCGTAGTCAGCAAACGTCAGCCGAGCGAGCAGGAACTGCGCGATGCGCTGTTCTGCTGGAAAGTAGCGAAATTCGTCAAATCCAACGCCATCGTCTATGCCAAAAATAATATGACCATCGGGATAGGCGCCGGTCAGATGAGCCGCGTCTACTCGGCGAAAATTGCCGGGATTAAAGCCGGTGACGAAGGTCTGGAAGTGAAAGGTTCCGCCATGGCCTCTGACGCCTTCTTCCCGTTCCGCGACGGCATTGATGCCGCAGCCGCAGTGGGCATCACCTGTGTGATCCAGCCGGGCGGCTCTATCCGCGACGACGAAGTGATTGCCGCCGCTGACGAACATGGTATCGCCATGATCTTCACCGACATGCGCCACTTCCGCCATTAATTCACGGAGCTACAGATGAAAGTATTAGTAATCGGCAACGGCGGGCGTGAGCACGCGCTGGCCTGGAAAGCGGCCCAGTCGCCGCTGGTTGATACCGTCTACGTCGCGCCGGGCAACGCAGGTACCGCGCTGGAGCCGTCGCTGCAAAACGTCGCCATCGGCGTTACCGATATTCCGGCGCTGCTTCGCTTTGCGCAGGATGAGAACATCGATCTGACGATCGTTGGCCCGGAAGCGCCGCTGGTCATTGGCGTGGTGGACGCATTCCGTGCCGCAGGGCTGACCATCTTCGGGCCAACCGAAGGCGCCGCGCAGCTGGAAGGCTCAAAAGCCTTCACCAAAGATTTCCTCGCTCGTCATCATATCCCGACGGCGGAATACCAGAACTTCACCGAGGTTGAGCCTGCGCTGGCTTATCTGCGCGAGAAAGGCGCGCCGATCGTCATCAAAGCTGACGGTCTGGCAGCGGGTAAAGGCGTTATCGTGGCGATGACCCTTGAGGAAGCTGAGGCGGCGGTCAAAGATATGCTGGCCGGCAACGCCTTTGGCGATGCAGGCCACCGCATCGTGATTGAAGAGTTCCTCGATGGCGAAGAAGCCAGCTTTATTGTGATGGTCGACGGCGAGCACGTCCTGCCGATGGCCACCAGCCAGGATCACAAGCGCGTCGGCAACGGCGATACCGGCCCCAACACCGGCGGTATGGGCGCTTACTCCCCAGCGCCGGTGGTCACTGATGAAGTCCATCAGCGCACCATGGAGCGGATTATCTGGCCAACGGTGAAAGGCATGGCCGCCGAAGGCAATACCTATACCGGTTTCCTGTATGCCGGTCTGATGATCGACAAGCAGGGCAATCCGAAGGTGATTGAGTTCAACTGCCGCTTTGGCGATCCGGAAACCCAGCCGATCATGCTGCGCATGAAATCCGACCTGGTAGCGCTGTGCCTCGCCGCCTGCGCCGGCAAGCTGGATGAGAAAACCTCTGAGTGGGATGACCGCGCGTCGCTGGGCGTGGTGGTTGCCGCCGGCGGCTATCCGGGCAATTACAACACGGGTGATGAGATCTTCGGCCTGCCGCAGCAGGAAGCGGCAGACGGTAAAGTCTTCCACGCCGGCACCAAACTGGCAGACGACCAGCGCGTCGTCACCAACGGCGGGCGCGTGCTGTGCGTGACCGCGCTGGGTGAAACCGTGGCGCAGGCGCAGCAGCGCGCCTATCAACTGCTGACCGATATTCGCTGGGACGGCAGCTTTAGCCGTAACGATATCGGCTGGCGCGCCATCGAACGTGAAAAGGCTAACGGCTAAGTTTTGCCAGCAGCGTTTTCCGCGTAATGCCTAACTGACGGGCGGCTTCGGTTTTGTTGCCGCCCGTTTTCTCCAGTGCCGCCAGAATCACCTCTTTTTCGACTTCCACTAACGGCTGAATCAGCGCGTTCTCGCTACCATCCGACGGCAACGGCGTGCCCGCTATCGCCAGCGGCAGTTCTCGTTCGGAGATATAGTTTCCGGTCAGCAGCACCACCGCCCGCTCCACCGCGTTTTCCAGTTCACGGATATTACCCGGCCAGGCGTAGTGGATCAGCAGGTCCATCGCCTGCGGCGTAAACCCCTGCACCGTTTTGCGGTTACGTTCGGCATAACGCTTGAGAAAGTGTTGCGCCAGCAGAGGAATGTCTTCCCGTCGCTGACGCAGCGGCGGCATATCAATGGTCACGACATTCAGGCGGTAATAGAGATCCTGGCGAAAACGCCCGGCGCTCACCTCTTCCGCCAGATTGCGATGGGTGGCGGCAATCAGCCGCACATCAACGGCAAGCGTCTGGTTACTGCCAACGCGCTGCACCTCGCGTTCCTGAATCGCCCGTAGCAGACGCACCTGCATCAATGGTGAGATATCGCCAATTTCATCGAGGAACAGCGTGCCGCCATCCGCCTCGACAAAACGCCCTTCCCGCCGCCGTTCCGCGCCGGTAAAAGCCCCTTTTTCATGGCCGAACAGCTCGGATTCCAGCAGCGACTCATTGAGCGCTGCGCAGTTTAGCGTCACCAGCGGCTTCTCGCGGCGCTCGCTGCAGGCGTGGATGGCGCGCGCCACCAGTTCTTTACCCGTTCCCGATTCGCCGCAGATCAGCACCGTCGCATCTGAGGGCGCCACCAACGTAATATTGTTGATAAGCGCCTGCATCGCCGGGCTATCACCAATCATGCCCCACCGTGAATCCGTCGCAACGCTGGGATCGCTCTCGTTCTGTTGCGTGTGCGCCAGCGCCTGAACCAGCGTCTGCTGCAGGGTGTCAAAATCCAGCGGTTTGACCAGGTAATCCAGCGCCCCGGACTTAATGGCCTCTACCGCCGTGCCAACGCTGGAAAACGCCGTCATGATCAGCACCGGTATCGCCGGGTTATAGGCCTTAATCTCTTTTAGCGTCGCGATGCCGTCCATCTCCGCCATACGGATATCGCACAGCACCAGGTCGAAGACCTGCTGATGGATCTGCTCCAGCGCCTGCAGGCCGTTGTGAGCTAATGCCACCTGATAGCCCCAGCCGCGTAGCAGCGCCTGCAGGATCGTGCAGTGACTGATGTCATCATCAACGACCAGAATCTGTACCTTATCGCTGCTCATCTTCCCTCCGTTGAGCCTCCACCGGTAGCCAAAGCGTAAATATCGCTCCAGCCCCCGGCTGACTTTCGGCGCGGATCGTCCCGCCATGTTGTTCGATAATATTCTGTACTACGGCCAGTCCCAGCCCGGTGCCGTCCGCCTTGGTGGTGAAATACGGCGTGAAGATGGCCTGCAGCTCTTCATCGCTCATCCCCTTACCGCTATCTGTGACGACAATCTTCACCCTCTGACGATCGGCTTCGCTTGCCGATACGCGAATGACGCCATCGCGGCCAATCGCCTGCATCGCGTTCAGGTACAGGTTCAACAGCACCTGGTTCAGGCGGTCAGCATCGGCGTTGATCGTGGTTAGCTCAGGGCGCGGAGTAAATTGCAGCGCGATCCCGCGACTCTGCGCATCCTGGCTTACCAGCTGCAATGAGTGCCGGATAAGCGCGTTGATATCCACCGGCTGGTAATTTAAATGCGCGGGTCGGACCAGCTCCAACAGCTCGCTGACGACCCGGTTCAGGCGGTCTGCCTCTTTGGCCATCACCTGCGCTAGTTGCTGCGCTTCGCCGCCTGGGGGAGTTCGCTCGGCAAAATACTTCGCCAACCCTTTAATCGAAGAGAGCGGATTGCGGATCTCATGCGCGACCCCCGCCGCCAGATGCCCAAGCGCCACCAGCTTTTCTTTGCGGGCCATCGCCTCCAGCAACTGCTTGCGTGAGCGACGATAGCGGTGGAACCAGAACTGAGCGAGGATCGTCGCCGCGATGACCAGCGCCGCAGCGCCCAGCATGATCATCATGTTACGCTGGCCGCGGGCCTGCGCCGCATCCAGCTCGCGGCTATCAAAGGCGATAAAAATCACCTGCGGGACGGTGGTTTGAGCCAGCACGCTGTTGCCGCGATTCATCATCCCCATATGATGGCCGCGAGCAGGATTGAGCGGGCGAAACTGGCGATAGATCTCCAGCGCTGGCTGCGGCTCGCTAAGCCGGCGCCAGCGGGCCTGTTCGCTAACGTTGAGTTCGCGCATCTGCGCCGGACTGTACAGCGCGTTATCCACCTGCTGCGGATCGCTGTGGGCGATGATTTTACCGTCTTCATCGGTCACCGCGAACCACAGCACACCGGGCTGCCAGGCCATCTCTTCCAGCAGCGCCTGCAACTGCGCGTGATGCATACGCATCCCCATCCCGACCCGCGTGCCGGACTCCAGCGCCCGGATCAGCACGCTCCCCTTTTCTTCGATGGTTTGCCGGGCCGCAGCGGTTTCGCGGCCATAGTCACGGACGATCATCGTGGAAAACAGAATAACCAACAGCACAATTGTGCCGGTCAGCAGCCAGCTCAGGGCATCAGCGGCAACGTCCCGGGAGAAAGGTTTGATCTTCATCGGCGAGTCCTTGTCATCTCCTTTTCGCTTTCAGCAGGATCCTTCAGCAGAAATCATGCCATTTTCCCACGCCGCCAATCCTGTTCTCAAACATATCGCCCGCGGTTTAGTGAGTAAAAATGACTCGCCTGACCCGCCTGGAACGGGTCATTTTTACTCACCTGCTCCATCGGCTCCTCACGCAGGCCCGTACGGGCAGGCTTTTTCAGGCTGGCATGGAAGATGCAATAACGAGAGAAACCACACAGGAGATAATGCCATGAAACGGAACCGTACCTTACCTCTCGCCCTCATCACCCTTGCCGCACTGACCTTTGGCAGCAACGCGGCCTGGGCCAGCCACCACTGGGACGACAACAACAGAATGGGCGCGCAGGGTTACAGCCAGCTGACCCAGGAGCAACAGGCCACCGCGCAGAAACTACATAACGATTACTATGCGCAAACCAGCACCCTACGCCAGCAGCTGCAGTCCAAACGCTATGAATACAACGCACTGCTCACGGCGCAAAAACCGGATAGCGGAAAGATTGAAGCCGTCGCTCAGGAGATGGAAGGCTTACGCCAGAAGCTGGATCAGCAGCGGGTGAAGTTTGATGTCGCCCTGGCTGAGGCAGGCGTTCCCCGTGGCGCAGGAATGGGATACAACGGCTGCCGCGGTAACGGCGGTGGTCATATGGGCATGAACCACTGGTAATCGTTAGAAGCTTTTTTCCGTCGGCTGCCAGGTGCAGAAGTTTTCATTGGCGACCAGCAATAGTTGAGAGCCTTCAGACGCCTCCAGCCAGGCAATGCTCACCGCGGCGGAGGAATGACTCTGGCGACGTTCAATATGCGCCAGAGCCCGGCTATCGAGGTCAGGCTTAACCGTCTGACCTTCGCAGGTCAGTACGGTATGCGCGGCAGCGTTCCAGCGCCCCTGACGCAGGACGACGCGTCCCTGCCGGAGAGCATCGCTGGTCTGGCGGATCTGCTCGGCGCGATAACGATACAGCGCGACCTGGTCGCTGGAGAGCTGTTGCTTCTGCCCGTCGACTTCCCGCTGCATAAAGCTGAGATCGCCCTGCGCGTCGAAGCGGGCGCGAATATGTTCCGGCGGCTTGCCGTAGACATTGAGTTCGATAAACGTCAATTGATCGCCCTGCCAGCGATATTCGCTGGTCGAGGTGTCCCCGTGACGCCACGGGCTGAAGGCGGCGAGAAGATGAACTTCATCGCCAGAATCTTTACGCCAGATGCGCATCGCCCCCTGATTATCCGCATAACCGCTGGCGGTAAACGGAGGAAGCGAGGCGTTATGGCTGCAGGCAGTCAGCAACAGAATACCCGCCAGCGCCAGAGGTCGGCGCCAGACAGACAAAAGGGGCTTAATAGCCCCTTCGATAAAACTGTTCACTGCCACGCGGTCTTACTTAACTGCGTCTTTCAGTGCTTTGCCAGAAACAAATGCCGGCACGTTAGCTGCAGCGATTTTGATCTCTTTACCGGTCTGCGGGTTGCGGCCAGTACGCTCAGCGCGGTGGTTCACTTTGAAGGTACCGAAACCAACCAGTTGAACAGCATCACCTTCTTTCAGAGACTCAGTAATTGCAGCCAGGGTAGATTCCAGGGCAGCTTTAGCCTGTGCTTTGGACAGGTCAGCTTTGTCCGCAATTACATCAATCAGTTGAGTCTTGTTCATAAGTTATCCTTACAATGTGTTTATCGCTTGCTAAGCATCGAGTGCGACGGAAATGCCAAAAAAGCACCCTCCTGCATACACGCACCGATAGCCACTTTTTTTCGCCCTCCAAATGTAGACCAGACGGGGGGCGGAATGGAAGCCTTCAGACGCTACAATTCAGGCGGTAAATCACGTTTTCTGGTCTCACTGCTGAAAATTTATACCAATATTGCTCTCACCGGCCTCACGCAGGTCCGCGCGCAGACCTTTTATCAGCTCAAGGTCACGCTCTTCACAGTCGGCCAACAGGCGGAAAATTTCCCACTGGATATCCCATTCCTGCTCTACCGCCGGGTTCGCTTTGAGTTCTTCATCGGTCATTTCACGACCAGCCTGGGTCATTTCCAGCATCGCCACGCTGGTGATGGATGACTTGCTTACCTCAATCGCGTGTTCAAGTGTTTCACCACTCAGACGCGAATGGATCAGTTCACTCAACGCCACACAGGCGTCGATCGCCGGATAAACACCGTACAGGTCGAAATCATCTGCCGCCGGGATCGCCTCTTCCAGCTTCTCCAGCTGGCTGTCGAAATTCACCTTCGCATCTTTAACCGTCAGCGTTTCCCAGATCAGGTCCAGGATACGACGGTACAGCTGGCCGTCGCCGAACTCGGTTTGCTTGCAGAACATAGCGTAGTTAGGGTACATACGCTCGCACAGGCAAGCCATAAAGGTGACATGCTGCCAGCTTTCCAGCTTCTCCAGGCGCAGGTGAATCGGGTTTTGTAACATGATGAATTCTCGAAGTCAGAAATTAGGCGCAGTGTACCTGAATCAGCCGTGATTTGCTTGCCAACGCACGAACGACGGCCGACGGGAAGCCACCGCATCGGCCCAGCGCGTCGGCTCGGGCAGACGATAGCCTCGCATACAGCGCTCGACCCACATTAAGGCGCTGTCCATCCCCACCCGATGGCCGGTGCTAATAAACAACGGGTTGCAGCGCACTTTGCTGCGCCAGACCCAGGCCAGTTGCTCATTTTTATCCATCAGCGGGGCCAGTGCGCCGGGCTCATCACCCATTTCGCCGATTTTTCCGCACAGCCGTTTTTTCGCCACGCCAATGGTCGGCACGTCAATCATCAGACCAAAATGGCTGGCGACGCCGAGCCGCCGGGGATGGGAGATGCCGTGGCCGTCAACGAAGAGCAGGTCAGGTTTCTGCGAAAGCTGCTCCCACGCCGCCAGCAGCGCAGGTGTTTCGCGAAACGAGAGAAAGCCGGGAATATACGGCATGGTGGTGGCGACGCGCGCCACCTGATACTCCACCAGCTCAAGCTCAGGCCAGGTCAGCAGCACCATTGCAGCTCGGGTCACTTCCCCTTCCTGCTCAAACCCGACATCCGCGCCGCCGATCAACGCCGGCGGGTCGCGATCCAGTCGATCCACACGCTCGACCGATGCGGCTAACTGTTGCTGTTGGGCACGTAGTGCGGCTAAGTCCATACGGCTTATCTCCTATTGGTGATAGGGTGCGGAAAGACGATGCACCGCTTCAACAAAGACGCCCGCATGCTGGGGGTCGACATCCTGATGGATGCCGTGACCAAGGTTAAAGACATGGCCTTCGCCCTGGCCGAAGCCGGCGAGAATAGTCGCCACTTCCTCTTCAATACGCGGGGCGGGCGCATAAAGCATCGACGGGTCCATATTGCCCTGTAGCGCCACTTTGTGACCTACGCGACGGCGAGCATCGGCGATATCGGTGGTCCAGTCGAGACCCAGCGCGTCACAGCCGGTCTCCGCCATCGCTTCCAGCCACTGGCCACCGCCTTTGGTGAACAGGGTCACCGGCACGCGGCGGCCTTCATTTTCCCGCAGCAGGCCATCGACAATTTTATGCATATAGTAGAGCGAGAACTGCTGGTAATCGCGACCGGTCAGCACCCCGCCCCAGGTGTCGAAAATCATCACCGACTGCGCGCCGGCTTTGATCTGCGCGTTGAGGTACAGGGTGACGCTTTTCGCCAGCTTCTCCAGCAGCGCATGCAGCGCCTGCGGTTCGGCGTACATCATCTTTTTGATCACGGTGAACGCTTTGCTGCTGCCGCCTTCCACCATGTAGGTCGCCAGCGTCCACGGGCTACCCGAGAAGCCGATCAGCGGCACTTCGCCTTTCAGTTCGCGACGAATGGTACGCACGGCGTTCATTACGTAGCCCAGTTCCTGCTCCGGATCCGGGATCGGCAGCTTGTCGACGTCGGCTTTGCTTTTTACCGGCGAGGTGAAGCGCGGGCCTTCGCCGGCTTCAAAGTACAGCCCCAGACCCATCGCGTCCGGGATCGTCAGGATGTCCGAAAAGAGGATCGCCGCATCCAGCGGGTAACGACGCAGCGGCTGGAGCGTCACTTCGCAGGCCAGCTCGGCATTTTTACACAGCGACATAAAGTCGCCCGCTTGCGCACGGGTGGCTTTGTACTCCGGTAAATAGCGGCCCGCCTGGCGCATCATCCACACCGGGGTGACATCAACCGGCTGACGCAGCAGCGCGCGCAGGTAACGATCGTTTTTCAGTTCGGTCATTTTTACATTCCTTTAGCGTTGATGCGCCCAGTGTAACATGTCACTCGAACTCTGCCCGACACATCGCCACCGTATCTTCGATCAGGCGTCGCGCTACCGTTCCCGGCGGTGGCAGGAGCGGCAGATTGTCATAGCGGTACCAGTCTGCGGTCAGCAGCTCTTTTTTGTCGACCACGATATCGCCATCCGCGTAATCAGCCATAAAGGCGGTCATCAGCGACTGCGGGAACGGCCACGGCTGAGAGGTCACATAACGCAGGTTTTTCACCTTGATGCCGCTCTCCTCCATCACCTCGCGGGCGACGGCCTGCTCAAGGGTTTCACCCACTTCGACAAATCCGGCCAGCACGGTGTGCACGCCGTTACGATGCCGGGTATGCTGCGCCAGCAGGATCGAATCGTCGCGACGGATAGCGACGATAATGCAAGGAGCAATTTGTGGGTAGTAGCGTTCACGGCAGTGGCTGCACAGCATTGCCCATTCGCTTTTGCTGGCATGCATCGGATGGCCACAGTAGCCGCAAAATTTATGCGATCGATAAAATTCGGCGAGCTGGATCCCTCGCCCCGCCAACTGGAAGAGCCCCGGATCCTGATCCAGCACCTGGCGTAACGATCCCATGTCATGACGGCGATCCTGACGCACCATCCAGACGGACTCGCCCTGCCACTCGCCAATATGCAGCGCATGCTGGCCGACAAGATCGAAATTAACCGCTTCGCCATGTGGTAATTCTCCACCAGGCAACCATAATTTTTGTTCGTGACTGACAACCCACCAGCCGCGATCTAATTTTTCAATAATACGATCCATATCTATTGCACTACCTTTGCTTCACTGGCATGTTGTTAACATTATATTTACATTTTGGTGAGCAGATTTAAAATCAAAACTTGCGGAGTCAATCATGCTAAACCAGCTGGAAAACCTGACGGAGCGCGTTGGCGGTAGTAATGAACTGGTCGATCGCTGGCTACAAGTGCGTAAGCATCTGCTCGTGGCTTACTACAATCTGGTTGGCCTGAAACCGGGCAAAGAGTCATTTATGCGGCTAAACGAAAGAGCACTGGATGACTTTTGCCAAAGTCTGGTGGATTACCTCTCATCTGGTCATTTTAGTATTTATGAACGCATTATTGGCGAAATGGAAGGCGATACCCCACTTTTAGCCGCCACCCGGCTTTATCCACAGCTGGAAGCCAATACCCAGCAGATGATGGACTACTACGATACCTGCCTCGAAAACGCTATCGATCACGATAACTACCTTGAATTTCAGCAGGCGCTGTCGGATATCGGCGAGTCGCTGGAAGCACGTTTTGCGCTGGAAGATAAACTGATCGCCCTTGCTGTCGCGCATAACCTGAGCAATGACGTGCACGATAATATTGCGCCGACTGCTTGAGTTGTGCGCAATTAACGAGTAGTTTACCTCCATTCCCCCTCTCCGGAGGGGATGTCATCTTGTCGGAGTGCCTATTTTCCATGCGCAGGCTAACGTGGAAAAGGCTGAGACCGTTAATTCGGGATCCGCGGAACCTGATCAGGCTAATACCTGCGAAGGGAACAAGAGTAAACTGCTGGTCGCACCTTTCCGTTATGGACTGGTCGCATCTGTTACTCCATCCGTCGTCTGACAAGCCATCTCCTTGTTTAACTGGAATGCGCTATGTCTACTACCAAACTCACCCGTCGGGAACAACGCGAGCACGCGCAGCGATTCATTGATACGCTGGCAGGTACCGCTTTTCCCAATTCACACCGCATCTACGTTCACGGCTCACAAGCGGATATCCGCGTCCCGATGCGTGAAATTCAGCTCAGCCCGACGCGCGTCGGCGGCGATAACGACAATCCCCAGTACGAAGCCAATGAGCCGATTCCGGTGTATGACACCTCCGGGCCTTATGGCGACCCGGATATTGGCATTGATGTCCGCCAGGGGCTGGCAAAGCTGCGCCAGCCGTGGATCGACGCGCGTAACGACTGCGCGCCGCTCAGCGAACGTAGCTCGGCTTACACTAAAGCACGGCTGGCCGACGACGGCCTCGATGAGCTGCGCTTCAGCGGCCTGCTGACGCCCAAACGCGCCGTATCTGGCAAATGCGTGACGCAACTGCACTACGCCCGCCAGGGGATCGTCACCCCGGAGATGGAGTTCATCGCCATTCGCGAAAACATGGGTCGCGAACGTATCCGCAGCGAGGTTCTGCGCCAGCAGCATGCCGGGGAAGGCTTCGGTGCCCGCCTGCCGGAAAACATTACCCCCGAGTTCGTTCGCGATGAAGTTGCCGCCGGGCGCGCCATCATCCCGGCCAACATCAACCACCCGGAATCTGAGCCGATGATTATCGGCCGCAATTTCCTGGTGAAAGTGAATGCCAATATCGGCAACTCGGCGGTGACCTCTTCCATCGAAGAGGAGGTGGAAAAACTGGTCTGGTCAACCCGCTGGGGCGCCGACACGGTGATGGACCTCTCCACCGGCCGCTATATCCACGAAACCCGCGAGTGGATCCTGCGCAACAGCCCGGTGCCGATTGGTACCGTCCCGATTTACCAGGCGCTGGAGAAGGTCAACGGTATTGCCGAGAACCTCACCTGGGAAGCCTTCCGCGATACCCTGCTGGAACAGGCAGAACAGGGCGTCGACTACTTCACGATTCATGCCGGCGTGTTGCTGCGCTACGTGCCGATGACGGCGAAGCGCCTGACCGGTATCGTGTCGCGCGGTGGTTCAATCATGGCCAAATGGTGCTTGTCGCACCATCAGGAAAATTTCCTCTACCAGCACTTCCGCGAAATCTGCGAAATCTGCGCCGCCTATGACGTTTCGCTGTCCCTCGGCGATGGCCTGCGCCCCGGCTCGATCCAGGATGCCAACGACGAGGCGCAGTTTTCCGAGCTGCGCACCCTCGGCGAACTGACGAAAATCGCCTGGGAGTATGACGTGCAGGTGATGATCGAAGGCCCCGGCCACGTGCCGATGCAGATGATCCGCCGCAATATGACTGAAGAGCTGGAGCACTGCCATGAAGCGCCGTTCTATACCTTAGGGCCGCTCACCACCGACATCGCGCCAGGCTACGACCATTTCACCTCCGGCATTGGTGCGGCGATGATCGGCTGGTTCGGCTGCGCCATGCTGTGCTACGTCACGCCAAAAGAACATCTCGGCCTGCCCAACAAAGAGGATGTGAAGCAGGGGCTGATTACCTACAAAATTGCCGCCCACGCCGCTGACCTCGCGAAAGGCCACCCGGGCGCGCAGATCCGCGATAACGCGATGTCAAAAGCACGTTTCGAATTCCGCTGGGAAGACCAGTTCAACCTCGCGCTCGATCCCTTCACCGCGCGGGCCTATCACGATGAAACCCTGCCGCAGGAGTCCGGCAAAGTCGCCCACTTCTGTTCCATGTGCGGGCCGAAATTCTGCTCAATGAAGATCACCCAGGAAGTCCGCGACTACGCCGCCAGGCAGGCCATCGACGCCGGAATGGCCGATATGTCGAATAACTTCCGCGCCCGTGGCGGCGAAATCTACCTCAAACAGGAGGAAGCCTGATGTATCAACCTGATTTTCCAGCCGTCCCATTTCGTCTCGGACTCTACCCGGTGGTTGACAGCGTGGCGTGGATTGAGCGCCTGCTGGAGGCGGGAGTGCGTACTATTCAGCTGCGCATCAAAGACCAACGCGACAGCGACGTTGAAGATGACGTCATCGCCGCCATCGCCCTTGGCCGTCGGTATCACGCCCGGTTGTTCATTAACGATTACTGGCGGCTGGCGATTAAGCACCAGGCCTACGGTGTACACCTGGGGCAAGAAGATCTGGAAACCACCGATCTGAGCGCCATCCGCAAAGCCGGGCTGCGCCTTGGTGTTTCCACCCATGACGATATGGAGATTGACGTCGCGCTGGCGGCTCGACCTTCCTACATCGCACTGGGTCACGTCTTCCCGACACAAACCAAACAGATGCCTTCCGCGCCGCAGGGCCTCAAGCAACTTGCCGGGCATATTCAGCGGCTGGCGGATTACCCCACCGTCGCGATCGGCGGGATTAGCCTTGATAAAGCACCGGGCGTGCTGGCGACTGGCGTCGGCAGCATCGCGGTGGTCAGCGCCATTACCCAGGCGGCGGACTGGCGGGCAGCGACCGACCAGCTGCTGGCGCTGGCGGGAGCAGGCGATGAATGATCACGACTTTATGCGCTATAGCCGCCAGCTGCTGCTGGAGGATATCGCCATCGAGGGGCAGCAGAAGCTGTTAGCCAGCCGGGTGCTGATTATCGGCCTTGGCGGGCTGGGCTCCCCGGCGGCGCTGTATCTTGCCGGAGCGGGCGTCGGGACGCTGACCCTGGCCGATGACGATGCGGTACATCTCAGCAACCTGCAGCGGCAGATCCTGTTCACCAGCGAGGATATCGACCGGCCAAAAGCCGCGGCGGCAAAGACCCGGCTCAGTCAGCTAAACCCGCAGATCAAACTGGTTGCGCTCCAGCAACGTCTGAGCGGCGAGGCGCTGCGCGCTGAGGTGGCGAAAGCGGACGTGGTGCTGGACTGCACCGATAACATGGTGACCCGCCAGGCGATCAACGCCGCCTGTGTGGCCCTCGACACCCCGTTAGTGACCGCCAGCGCCGTCGGCTTCGGTGGTCAGTTGATGGTGCTCACTCCCCCCTGGGCGCAGGGCTGCTATCGCTGCCTGTGGCCGGATAGCGACGAACCGCAGCGCAACTGCCGCACCGCGGGGATCGTCGGCCCGGTCGTCGGCATGATGGGCACGCTGCAGGCGCTGGAGGCGATTAAGCTGCTCAGCGGCATGACGACGCCGCGTAATACCCTGCGGCTGTTCGACGCCCGCACCAGCAACTGGCGCAACCTGGCGCTACAGCGCTCCCGGAGCTGCCCGGTGTGCGGAGGGCGACATGCAGATTTGGTTTAACGACGAGCCGCTGGCATGTGCCGACAATCTCAGCGTCAGCGCCCTGCTGACCCAGCTCGAACAGCTGCAGCCGGGCGTTGCGCTGGCGCTCAATCAACACATCCTGCCGCGCGAGCGGTGGGAAGATCATCTCTTGCAGGAAGGCGATCGGATCCTGCTTTTTCAGGTTATCGCTGGAGGCTGACATGTTACGTATTGCAGACAAAACGTTTGAATCCCATCTTTTTACCGGTACCGGCAAATTCGCCGCCCCGGAGGTGATGGTTGAGGCGATTCGCGCCTCGGGTAGCCAACTGGTGACCCTGGCGATGAAGCGCGTCGATTTACGCCAGCACAATGACGCTATCCTCGCTCCACTGCTGGCGGCGGGGGTCAGCCTGCTGCCGAATACCTCAGGCGCCAAGACGGCGGAAGAGGCGGTGTTTGCCGCCCGCCTGGCGCGGGAAGCCCTGGGTACCCACTGGCTGAAGCTGGAGATCCACCCGGATGCCCGCTGGCTGCTGCCCGACCCGATTGAAACCCTGAAGGCGGCGGAGCTGCTGGTCCGCGAAGGGTTCGTCGTCCTGCCCTACTGCGGCGCCGATCCGGTGCTGTGTAAACGGCTGGAAGAGGTTGGCTGTGCTGCGGTGATGCCGCTGGGCGCGCCGATCGGCTCCAATCAGGGACTGGAAACTAAAGCCATGCTGGAGATTATTATCGAGCAGGCCACCGTACCGGTGGTGGTCGATGCCGGGATTGGCGTGCCGAGCCATGCGGCGCAAGCACTGGAGATGGGCGCGGATGCGGTGCTGGTCAATACCGCCATTGCCGTCGCCGACGACCCCGTGGCCATGGCCCGCGCCTTCCGTATGGCAGTCGATGCCGGATTACTGGCGCGTCAGGCCGGACCGGGGGCACGCAGTACGCAGGCGCAGGCCACCAGCCCGCTGACCGGATTCCTGGAGGCGCTGGCATGAAAACCTTCAGCGATCGCTGGCGACAGCTGGAGTGGGACGACATCCGCCTGCGCATCAACAGCAAAACCGCCGCCGACGTCGAACGGGCGCTGGCGGCCAAACCGCTCACCCGTGACGACATGATGGCCCTGCTTTCACCGGCGGCGGCCAACTATCTTGAACCCCTCGCCCAGCGCGCGCAGCGGCTCACTCGCCAGCGCTTCGGCAATACCGTCAGCTTCTACGTGCCACTGTATCTCTCCAACCTGTGCGCCAACGACTGCACCTACTGCGGCTTCTCAATGAGCAATCGCATTAAGCGCAAAACGCTGGATGCCGCCGAAATTGCCCGCGAGTGCGCCGCGATCCGCGACCTGGGCTTTGAGCATCTGCTGCTGGTCACCGGCGAGCATCAGGGCAAGGTGGGAATGGATTATTTCCGCCAGCATCTGCCGGCTATCCGCAGCCAGTTTGCCTCGCTGCATATGGAGGTGCAGCCGCTGGCGACCGAAGAGTATGCCGAGCTGAAAACGCTGGGGCTCGACGGGGTAATGGTCTATCAGGAGACCTACCATGAAAGCATGTATGCCCAGCACCATCTGAAAGGGAAAAAGCAGGATTTCTTCTGGCGGCTGGATACGCCGGATCGCTTAGGCGAGGCGGGGATCGACAAGATCGGCCTCGGCGCGTTGATTGGCCTTTCCGACAGCTGGCGGGTGGACTGCTTTATGGTCGCCGAGCATCTGCTGTGGCTGCAGCAGCGCTACTGGCGCAGCCGCTACTCAGTCTCCTTCCCGCGCCTGCGTCCCTGCGCCGGTGGCATTGAACCGGCCTCGCTGATGGATGAGCGCCAGCTGGTGCAGACCATTTGCGCCTTCCGCCTGCTGGCGCCGGAGGTTGAACTGTCGCTTTCAACCCGTGAATCACCCTGGTTCCGCGACCGGGTGATCCCGCTGGCAATTAACAACGTCAGCGCCTTCTCTAAAACGCAGCCCGGCGGCTACGCCGACGATCATCCGGAGCTCGAGCAATTTGCCCCACATGACGATCGCCGCCCTGAAGAGGTCGCCAGCGCGCTAGCCGCCCGTGGCCTGCAGCCGGTATGGAAAGACTGGGACAGCTGGCTGGGACGCGCCTCGCAATCATCATGAAGTATGCTGCAAGCCGCTGATTATTTTGCGTGCCTGCACGAGAGATGAAAAACGGGGAGTCGCCCGATTGCCGCCGTTTTTCTATTCTGCCCGGGTCAGCAGCGGACGCTGACCAGGGCGAACGTTTTCTTCCTCATTTTCGCCCTGCCTCTCCGCGCTGCGCGAGGGCCAGTTCATTATCGACGAATATAAATCACGATAGATGAAGGCCTCAGAGTTATAATTGAGCAATAGTTAACTGATTCGATCGGCAGGCTCGCTGACACAAGCTGCGTTCGGACCCTTGGTTTATACATCCGGGACGATTAACGATTCATGGCGCTACACAACAGAAAGCTCTCTTTTACGACACCAATCGTCGTGGGGTTTGCCGGCATTTTGCTCAGTTTTATGCTGATTGCTACTTTCGTCACCCTGGCACAGCGGAAAGATTTTCTCGAAGATTATCACGATATTAACCGCAACTTTACCCACAACCTGGCCATCAACTACACGGAAACGCTGCTGCGGGAAAATGATTTTATCCTCGGACGGGCGGCCACCTTCTTCGCCCGTAATGACGCACTCAATCACGCGGTGAATGTTGATCCGGAGAAAGGGTTAACCACGCTAATGCAGTTACAGAACATGATGCCAAGCGTCTCATCCATCTCGCTGGCGGATACCTCGGGCCACTATCTGCGTGCTCCGGAGATGCTGCAAAATGAAGACAGTAAAGCCTTCGATCCGAAAACGCGCCCCTGGTTTATCAAACAGGCGGAAGCCAGCACCTTCAGCCACTACACCAGCCCGTATATGGATTATTTCACCCATCATCCGACGATTACCATTTTCAAACCCATCATTACTCCGGAGGGTAGACTCAAAGGCAGCCTGGCTTTTCATCTTGATCTCACCTCCATGGGGTTCGCACTACGGCAGATGGTCGCCCCCGTGCAGGGAGAATTTTTTGTAGTGCAGCGGGATGGCAATGTTGTCCTGCACTCCGACCCGGGCGCGCTGTTTAAACCCTTCGTCAGCGGCGAACTGATGGATAAAATGACCAGCGGAGAGGGACAGCTTTACGATACCAGGAGCGATACCTGGTATTACTACTACTCCTTTACCAATCCCGACTGGTTCGTGATTTACCGTGTCGATAACGCCACCCTTATCAATCTGACGCGCCATGAGACGAACTTAGTGATCGGCGGTTTCGCACTCGCGGCGATCATCATCATTTTGTTCGGCCTTTATCTGCGTCATGCCTCCCGTACCGTACTGATGAATATCATCAATGCGATTAAAACGGGTGACGTCAAACGTGCTCCGCGCCTTGAGGCAATGCTGAGTAAAGCAATTGAAACCAACAAGCAACGCGAACTGACCTACGTCCGCCAGGCCACCATCGACGCCCTCACTGGTTGTAAAAACCGCCGCGCCTTCGACAGCGATATCGCCGCGCTGATGAACGATCACCAACCTTTCGCCCTCGCTCTGGTCGATATCGATAACTTCAAATCGATCAACGACACCTGGGGACACCTCAACGGCGATATCGTCCTGCGCAACGTCGCCCGCGAGGGGCTGCAGGTCCTCCAGCCGCTGGAGATTTCCCTTTATCGCTACGGCGGTGAAGAGTTCGCCGTGGTCTTTCCTGCCGAACATATCGATAACGCCCGAACGCTGCTGGAAACATGGCGGGTCAACGTCGAGCGGCGCACCTGGCGCGAAGATGGCTTGACGGTCACCTTTAGCGCCGGACTGGGGGAATGGAACATGGAGCCGCTGGATAAGCTGGTGGTGAGCGTCGATGAGGCGCTTTACAAAGCCAAGCAACAAGGTAAAAACCGCATCCTGCGCGCGTAAGACAACAGGACACGGCCGCCCACTTCGGTGGGCTTTTTTATTTTTACCGGCAAAAATGAAACCGGTTTCAATTTTTGTGTGATGACTTACACACAATCATGGTAAAGCGGTTGTCGCATCGCCAGGGCCGCGATAAAGATAAGACATCACGGAACACAAGAGCCACTGACTATGAAGAATATCGTTTTGTGCTGTGCCGCCGGTATGTCCACCAGCATGCTGGTTCAGCGTATGCAAGATGCCGCGCAGAAAAAAGGTGTTGAGGTTTCTATCAAGGCCGTCCCGGTCGCCGAGTTTAAAGATAACCTGGCCGCCGCCGACATTATTTTGCTCGGCCCGCAGGTGAAATATGAGCAGGCTAAACTGCAGGCGCTGGCCGATCCCTTCGGCAAGAAAGTCGCGGTGATCGATATGATGGACTACGGCATGATGAAAGGTGATGCCGTTCTGGATAAAGCCCTTAAGATGCTGGAGTAATCGATGGAAGATTTAGAAACGATCATCATGGAGCTGTTGGTCAATGCCGGTTCCGCACGTAGCGCGGCGCTCACTGCTCTCCAGTTAGCACGGAAAGGTGACTTTGCGGCAGCCGAGCAGGCCATGGCCGAATCCCATGAGTTCGTCAAACATGCGCATAAAATCCAGACCCAGCTCATCGGCCTGGATGAAGGTACCGGTAAGCTGCCGGTCAACCTGATCACCGTTCACTCTCAGGACCACCTGATGAACGCCATGGTCATTCAGGATCTGGCGACCGATATGATTGAACTCTATCGTCGTCTGCCGCTCGCGCAGTAACCTCGCGGATTTAACGGGCGCCGCTGCCGGCGCCCGTCCCCTCTCAAAGAAAACCGTACATTGCGGCAAATACCCAGCCAAACACGCAGGAGACACCGACACCGATGAGCCCGGGCAGGATAAAGCTGTGGTTAATGACAAAGCGGCCGATATGCGTCGTGCCTGAACGGTCGAACTGGATAGCCGCCAGATCGCTTGGGTAGGTCGGCAGAATATAGTAGCCATAGCAGGCCGGCGCAGAAGCCACGATATAGGCCGGGTCGACGCCGATGGCCAGGGCTACCGGCACAATCGCCGCCAGCGCTGCCGCCTGGGAGTTAACAAACTTAGATACCAGTAACAGCACGATGGCGTAGGCCCACGGGTACTCCTTCACCATCTCCCCGAGCACACCTTTAATCTCGGTCATATGCGCGCCGAACATAGTTTCCGCCATCCACGCGATACCGTATACCGCGACGATAGCGATCATTCCCGAACGGAAAACCTCATTTTTAGAAATCGACGCCGGGTTAGTTTTGGTAATGATGATAATAAGCGCCCCGGAGAGCAGCATGAACATCTGGATCACCAGCACCATCGACAGCGGCTTACCGTCGAAGGCCGGGCGTAGTTCGGAAAACGCGCCGAGCAGGGCCACCACGGCGATGGAAGCAAGGAAGATCCACATCGCAATCCAGTTGCTGGTCGGCAGCTTTTTATCCAGCAGCGTCGCTGTATCGCCATAGACGTAATGGCGATTTTCCGGTACCGCAATAAACGCCTGGAAGGCTTCGTCTTTATCCAGATCTTTGCCACGGAACCAACTGAAGATACCGATCGCCAGGATCCCCAACAGTGTGGACGGAATGGTTATCGCCAGCAGGTCGAGAAATTCCAGGTGTTTACCGTTAAAGGTAAAATTCCCCAGCATCGCCACCAGCGAAACCACTGCTACCGAGACCGGGCTGGCGATGATCCCCATCTGGGCGCCTATGGAGCTGGCCGCCATCGGACGCTCCGGACGAATGTTATTCTTAATGGCGACATCGTAGATAATCGGCAGGATCGTGTACACCACGTGTCCGGTACCACAGAGAATGGTCAGCGTGCAGGTGACGAAAGGCGCGACGATCGAGACATATTTCGGGTTGCGCCGCAGCAGCTTCTCGGCAATCTGTAACATGACATCCAGCCCGCCCGACGCCTGTAGCGTCGCCGAAGCGGCCACAACGGCAATGATGACTAACATCACATCAACCGGCGGTTTACCCGGCTGGAGATGGAACACAAAAACGAGGATAACCAAACCGATGCCGCCCAACAGGCCCAGCGCAATACCGCCTTTTCTGGCACCATAAAACAGACAAATTAAGATAATAATGAGTTGTATCGCAAATTCCATGCAGCCCCCAGAGCCTGTCCACTCAGACCAAAAGAAATGACCAACACCTGCCTGCCGGTATTATTTCTGCGTCTTATCGGGAGAAGCATGAGATGCGGCGATCCCTCTCCAGAGCAGTAGCTCCGAAGATAAAGCAGCAGAAGTAATCCCATGATTCATTAGGTATTTTGAATATATCGCCTTTGGATTGATTATTTTTTGATATGAGTAGAACTTTTACCCATATATAAATAAAGGTTTTTTCCAGTGAACGGGGGATGGATATTTTATATGAATTAATTGCTAAAAATATGCGGCGTTAATATGTCGTAAATGTAATTAAAGAAGAGGGCGAGGCGGCGGACAAACAATAAAAAAGCCGGTCAGGAAACCTGACCGGCTTTTTAGCAGTGCATCAACGATTAATCGTTGTCAGAACCGCCCAGGCCTGCGTTCAGCAGTTCTGCCAGGTTGGCAGACGCTTCTTCTACGCTCACCTGCGGTGCAGCTGGCTGTTCGCCCGCTGCGCGACGGCGCATACGATCCTGGTGGTACGCATAACCGGTACCCGCCGGGATCAGACGACCCACGATGACGTTCTCTTTCAGACCGCGCAGTTCGTCGCGTTTGCCCGCAACAGCTGCTTCGGTCAGCACGCGAGTGGTCTCCTGGAACGATGCCGCGGAGATGAAGGACTCGGTTGCCAGAGACGCTTTGGTGATACCCAGCAGGTCGCGGGAATAGGTTGCCGCAACTTTGCCATTCGCTTCAAGCTCGCGGTTAGCGATCTTAACGCGGGAGTATTCAACCTGCTCGCCTTCGAGGAAGTCGGAGCTACCAGCACTTTCGATGGTCGCTTTACGCAGCATCTGACGAACGATAACCTCAATGTGCTTATCGTTAATCTTAACGCCTTGCAGACGGTAAACATCCTGAACTTCGTTGGTGATGTAACGCGTTACCGCGTGCACGCCACGAAGACGCAGAATGTCGTGCGGTGCTTCCGGACCGTCGGAAACCACGTCACCACGTTCTACACGTTCACCTTCGAACACGTTCAGCTGACGCCATTTCGGAATCATCTCTTCGTACGGTTCGCTACCGTCTACCGGGGTGATAACCAGACGACGTTTCCCTTTGGTTTCTTTACCGAAGGAAATGATGCCGCTGATTTCAGCCAGGATTGCCGGCTCTTTCGGACGACGTGCTTCGAACAGATCCGCAACGCGCGGCAGACCACCGGTGATGTCCTTGGTACCGCCAGATTCCTGCGGAACACGCGCCAGGGTGTCACCAGAGCTAATCTGTACGCCATCTTCCAGCTGAACAATCGCTTTACCCGGCAGGAAGTACTGAGCAGGCATATCGGTGCCTGGGATCAGAACGTCGTTGCCCTGAGCATCAACAATTTTCAGCGCCGGACGCAGATCTTTACCACCTGCGGTACGTTCTGCAGAATCCAGAACCACCAGCGAAGACAGACCGGTCAGCTCGTCGGTCTGACGAGTAATGGTCTGGCCGTCGATCATGTCAGTGAAGCGGACGAAACCACTCACTTCGGTGATAACCGGCATGGTATGCGGATCCCAGTTTGCAACAGTTTCACCGCCGGCAACCTGTTCGCCATCGCCTTTCGCCATAACGGAGCCGTAAGGCACTTTATAGCTTTCTTTCGTACGGCCGAATTCGTCGATCAGTTTCAGCTCGGTGTTACGAGAGGTGATAACCAGTTTACCGCTGGAGTTCACAACCGACTTCGCATTGCTCAGACGGATGCTACCTTTGTTTTTCACCTGGATGCTGGATTCAGCAGCCGCACGAGATGCCGCACCACCGATGTGGAACGTACGCATCGTCAGCTGTGTACCCGGCTCACCGATGGACTGTGCCGCGATAACGCCGATAGCCTCACCTTTGTTGATGATGTGGCCACGCGCCAGGTCACGACCGTAGCAGTGCGCACATACACCAAAGTCGGTGTCACAGGATACAACGGAACGAACTTTGACAGAGTCAACGGAGTTCTCTTCCAGCAGGTCACACCAGTGCTCATGCAGCAGCGTGTTGCGTGGAACCAGAATGTCCGCGGTGCCCGGCTTCAGAACGTCTTCAGCAGTCACACGACCCAGTACGCGATCACGCAGCGGCTCTTTAACGTCGCCACCTTCGATAACCGGCGTCATGGTGATGCCTTCCAGGGTACCGCAGTCGTCTTCAGTGACGACCAGGTCCTGGGCAACGTCAACCAGACGACGAGTCAGGTAACCGGAGTTCGCTGTCTTCAGTGCGGTATCCGCCAGACCTTTACGCGCACCGTGGGTGGAGATGAAGTACTGGAGTACGTTCAGACCTTCACGGAAGTTCGCGGTGATCGGCGTTTCGATGATGGAGCCATCCGGCTTCGCCATCAGACCACGCATACCAGCCAGCTGACGAATCTGTGCTGCAGAACCACGCGCACCGGAGTCGGCCATCATGTAGATGCTGTTGAAGGAAACCTGCTGCTCTTCCTGACCGTCACGGTTAATCACGGTTTCGGTTTGCAGGTTATCCATCATCGCTTTGGATACACGATCGTTCGCCGCAGCCCAGATATCGATAACTTTGTTGTAGCGTTCGCCCGCGGTGACCAGACCAGACTGGAACTGTTCCTGAATCTCAGCAACTTCCGCTTCCGCTTCGCTGATGATTTCGTATTTTTTCTCCGGGATGACCATGTCATCGATACCAACGGATGCACCTGAACGCGCTGCATAAGCAAAGCCGGTGTACATCGTCTGGTCCGCAAAAATAACGGTCGGTTTCAGGCCCAGAATACGGTAACAGGTGTTCAGCATCTTGGAGATTGCTTTCTTACCGAGCGCCTGGTTCACGATAGAGAACGGCAGACCTTTCGGTACGATCATCCACAGAATGGCACGGCCAACGGTCGTGTCTTTCAGGCTGGTCTTCGCGACGAATTCACCATTGTCGTCTTTTTCGTATTCGGTGATACGCACTTTAACGCGCGCATGCAGAGAGGCCAGACCGGCGCGATAAATACGCTCCGCTTCTTTCGGGCCAGTCAGCACCATGCCTTCGCCTTTGGCGTTAACACAGTCGCGGGTCATGTAGTACAGACCCAGTACAACGTCCTGAGACGGAACGATGATTGGTTCGCCGTTCGCCGGGGACAGGATGTTGTTGGTAGACATCATCAGCGCACGCGCTTCCAGCTGGGCTTCCAGCGTCAGCGGTACGTGAACAGCCATCTGGTCACCATCGAAGTCGGCGTTATATGCCGCACAAACCAGCGGGTGCAGCTGAATTGCTTTACCTTCGATCAGAACCGGTTCGAATGCCTGGATACCTAAACGGTGCAGGGTTGGTGCACGGTTCAGCAGTACCGGGTGTTCGCGGATAACTTCGTCCAGGATATCCCAAACGACGGCTTCTTCGCGCTCAACCATTTTCTTAGCGGCTTTGATGGTGGTGGCCAGGCCACGCAGTTCCAGCTTGCCATAGATGAACGGTTTGAACAGCTCCAGCGCCATTTTCTTCGGCAGACCGCACTGATGCAGACGCAGGTATGGACCTACGGTGATAACAGAACGACCGGAGTAGTCAACACGCTTACCGAGCAGGTTCTGACGGAAACGACCCTGTTTACCTTTGATCATATCGGCCAAAGATTTCAGAGGACGTTTGTTAGAACCGGTGATCGCACGACCGCGACGACCGTTATCCAGCAGGGCGTCAACCGCTTCCTGCAGCATACGTTTTTCGTTGCGTACGATGATGTCCGGCGCAGCCAGATCCAGCAGACGTTTCAGACGGTTGTTACGGTTAATGACGCGACGATACAGATCGTTCAGGTCAGAAGTCGCAAAACGGCCGCCATCCAGCGGAACCAGCGGACGCAGATCTGGCGGCAGAACCGGCAGAACGGTCAGGATCATCCATTCCGGCTTGTTGCCAGACTGAACGAACGCTTCCAGCAGCTTAATGCGCTTGGTCAGCTTTTTACGCTTGGTTTCGGAGTTGGTTTCGTTCAGCTCTTCACGCAGCTGTTCGCATTCCTGCTCCAGATCCATATTGCGCAGCAGCGCCTGGATCGCTTCCGCACCCATTTTCGCGTCGAATTCGTCACCGAACTCTTCCAGCGCATCCAGGTACTGCTCTTCAGTCAGAATCTGGTTGCGTTCGAGGTTGGTCATGCCACCTTCGATAACCACATAGGATTCAAAGTACAGTACACGTTCGATATCGCGCAGCGGCATATCCAGCAGCAGGCCGATACGGGACGGCAGCGATTTCAGGAACCAGATGTGTGCCGTCGGACATGCCAGCTCGATGTGGCCCATGCGCTCACGACGCACTTTAGTCTGGGTCACTTCAACGCCGCACTTCTCACAGATCACACCGCGGTGTTTCAGGCGCTTGTACTTACCGCACAGGCACTCATAGTCTTTTACTGGCCCGAAAATACGAGCACAGAACAGACCGTCACGCTCAGGCTTGAACGTACGGTAGTTAATGGTTTCCGGCTTTTTAACTTCACCGAAAGACCATGAACGGATCATGTCTGGCGATGCCAGAGCAATTTTGATCGCATCAAACTCTTCGGTTTTAGTTTGCGCTTTCAGAAACTTTAATAAGTCTTTCACGGATTTGCTCCCGTCGGAGTTAGCACAATCTGGCGCCGGGTTTTACCCCGGCACCAGTGACCTGTTTGAGCGAGAGTTACTCGTCTTCCAGTTCGATGTTGATGCCCAGCGAGCGGATCTCTTTCAACAGTACGTTGAAGGATTCCGGCATGCCCGGTTCCATCTGGTGGTTGCCGTCCACGATGTTTTTATACATCTTGGTACGACCATTCACGTCATCAGACTTAACGGTGAGCATTTCCTGCAGGGTGTAGGCCGCGCCATAAGCTTCCAGCGCCCACACTTCCATCTCACCGAAGCGCTGACCACCGAACTGCGCCTTACCACCCAGCGGCTGCTGAGTAACCAGGCTGTAGGAACCGGTGGAACGAGCGTGCATTTTGTCGTCGACCAGGTGGTTCAGTTTCAGCATGTACATGTAACCCACGGTTACCGGACGTTCGAACTGTTCACCGGTGCGGCCGTCAAACAGGGTGATCTGACCGGAAGTCGGCAGGTCGCCCAGCTGCAGCAGCTCTTTGATTTCAGCTTCTTTCGCACCGTCGAATACCGGCGTTGCGATCGGCATGCCTTTACGCAGGTTTTCAGCCAGACGCAGAACTTCTTCATCGCTGAAGGTATTCAGGTCAACTTTCTGGCGAACGTCAGCGCCCAGATCGTAAGCACGCTGGATGAATTCGCGCAGTTTCGCGACTTCTTGCTGCTGTTTCAGCATGGCGTTGATCTTGTCGCCGATGCCTTTCGCAGCCATACCCAGGTGAGTTTCCAGGATCTGACCGATGTTCATACGAGACGGTACGCCCAGCGGGTTCAGTACGATATCTACCGGCGTACCGTTAGCATCGTGCGGCATATCTTCGATCGGGTTGATCTTAGAGATAACACCCTTGTTACCGTGACGACCTGCCATCTTATCACCAGGCTGGATACGGCGTTTAACGGCCAGGTATACCTTAACAATCTTCAGCACGCCCGGTGCGAGATCATCGCCTTGAGTGATTTTACGGCGTTTCGCTTCGAGTTTTTTCTCGAACTCGTGTTTCAGTTCGTCATACTGCTCAGCCAGTTGCTCCAGCTGATTTTGTTTCTCTTCGTCGGTCAGGCCCAGTTCCAGCCAGCGATCGCGCGGCAGTTTGTCGAGCTTCTCAGCTTCAACGCCACCGGAGACCAGCACCGCGTAGATACGACTGAACAGACCGGCTTCGAGGATCTGCAGTTCTTCAGACAGGTCTTTCTTCGCCTGCTTCAGCTGCATCTCTTCGATTTCCAGCGCACGTTTGTCTTTTTCTACGCCGTCACGGGTAAAGACCTGAACGTCGATAACGGTACCAGAGACACCGTTCGGCACGCGCAGAGAAGAGTCTTTAACGTCAGACGCTTTCTCACCGAAGATTGCACGCAGCAGTTTCTCTTCCGGCGTCAGCTGGGTTTCACCTTTCGGCGTTACCTTACCAACCAGAATGTCGCCGCCGGTCACTTCAGCACCGATATAAACGATACCGGACTCATCCAGTTTAGAGAGCGCAGCTTCACCCACGTTCGGGATGTCAGCGGTGATCTCTTCCGGCCCCAGCTTAGTGTCACGGGACACGCACGCCAGTTCCTGAATGTGGATGGTGGTGAAACGGTCTTCCTGGACAACACGCTCGGATACGAGGATGGAGTCTTCGAAGTTGTAGCCGTTCCACGGCATGAACGCTACGCGCATGTTCTGACCCAGCGCCAGTTCACCGAGGTCGGTGGACGGGCCGTCGGCCAGCACGTCGCCGCGCTCAATGGGTTCGCCCAGGGACACGCAAGGCATCTGGTTGATGCAGGTGTTCTGGTTAGAACGGGTGTACTTGGTCAGGTTGTAGATGTCGATACCTGCTTCGCCCGGGTACATCTCGTCTTCGTTAACTTTGATAACGATACGGGAAGCATCCACGTACTGAACGGTACCGCCGCGTTTAGCGACCGCAGTAACACCGGAGTCAACGGCAACAGCACGTTCCATACCGGTACCAACCAGCGGCTTATCAGCGCGCAGAGTCGGAACCGCCTGACGTTGCATGTTCGCACCCATCAATGCACGGTTGGCGTCATCGTGTTCCAGGAACGGGATCAGGGACGCACCGACGGATACCACCTGCTGGGTGGATACGTCCATGTAGTCAACCTGGTCGCGGCTGAACAAGCTGGATTCGCCTTTGCTACGGCAGGTAACCAGATCTTCAACAAAGTGGCCTTCGTCATCCAGGTTGGAGTTCGCCTGAGCGATGACGTAGTTACCTTCTTCGATGGCAGACAGGTAATGAATTTCGTCGGTAACCACACCGTCAGTCACTTTACGATACGGCGTCTCAAGGAAGCCATATTCGTTAGTCTGTGCGTACACGGACAGGGAGTTGATCAGACCGATGTTCGGACCTTCAGGCGTTTCGATTGGACATACGCGACCGTAGTGAGTCGGGTGTACGTCTCGAACTTCGAAGCCTGCGCGTTCACGGGTCAGACCGCCTGGGCCGAGTGCGGAGATACGACGTTTGTGCGTAATCTCAGACAGCGGGTTGTTCTGGTCCATAAACTGTGACAGCTGGCTGGAACCAAAGAACTCTTTCACTGCTGCGGAAATCGGTTTGGCGTTGATCATATCCTGAGGCATCAGGGTATCCAGATCGCCCAGAGACAGACGCTCTTTAACCGCACGCTCTACACGCACCAGGCCAACGCGGAACTGGTTTTCCGCCATTTCGCCAACGGAACGGATACGACGGTTGCCGAGGTGGTCGATATCATCGACTTCGCCTTTACCGTTACGGATATCGATGAGCTTCTTCATCACTTCGATGATGTCGTCTTTGCTCAGGATACCGGAACCTTCGATTTCGTCACGCAGCAGAGAACGGTTGAACTTCATACGACCAACCGCGGACAGATCGTAGCGGTCTTCGGAGAAGAACAGGTTCTCGAACAGGCTTTCAGCCGCTTCACGAGTCGGCGGCTCACCCGGGCGCATCATGCGGTAGATTTCTACCAGCGCGCTCAGACGATCGTTGGTCGGGTCGACGCGTACCGTTTCAGAAATGTACGGGCCGTGGTCCAGATCGTTGGTGAACAGCGTTTCGATACGCTTGTGGCCGGACTGGCTCAGCTTAGCCAGCAGATCCAGGCTCAGTTCCATGTTCGCCGGGCAGATCAGCTCGCCAGTCGCTTCGTCGATGTAGTCTTTAGAAGCGACTTTGCCCGCAATGTACTCAACCGGAACTTCGATATGTTTGATATCGTCTTTTTCCAGCTGGCGAATGTGGCGCGCAGTAATACGGCGGCCTTTCTCAACGTACACTTTACCGTTGGCTTCGATATCGAAGGAGGCGGTTTCACCGCGCAGACGCTCCGGTATTAGCTCCATCTGCAGCTTGTTGTCGCGAATTTCAAAGACCACTTTCTCGAAGAACAGGTCAAGGATCTGCTCAGTGGTGTAATTCAGCGCGCGCAGAATGATAGTTGCCGGCAGTTTACGACGACGGTCGATACGAACAAACAGGTTGTCTTTCGGGTCGAATTCGAAGTCCAGCCAGGAACCGCGGTAAGGGATAATACGTGCGTTATACAGGACCTTACCGGATGAGTGGGTCTTACCTTTGTCACTGTCAAAGAAGACGCCCGGGCTACGGTGCAGCTGAGAAACGATAACACGCTCGGTACCGTTGATAACGAAGGTACCGTTGTCGGTCATGAGCGGAATTTCGCCCATGTAGACTTCTTGTTCTTTAATGTCTTTAACGGTGCCTTCCGGCGCTTCGCGCTCGTAGATCACCAGACGCAGTTTTACGCGCAGCGGTGCAGAATAAGTCACGCCACGGATCTGACATTCTTTAACATCAAAAACAGGTTCGCCCAGACGGTAGCTGACGTATTGCAGCTCTGAATTACCGCTGTAGCTCTGAATCGGGAATACGGAACGGAAGGCTGCTTCCAGACCATACTGCCCTTCAGGATCTTGCTCGATAAACTTCTGGAACGAATCAAGCTGGATAGAAAGGAGATAAGGTATGTCCAGAACTTGTGGACGTTTACCAAAATCCTTACGAATACGTTTTTTCTCGGTATAGGAGTAAACCATAGGGTTCCTCAGCTCGCTGACAAGTCGACCCGTCTGCCTAAGTAAGGCAGTTTTTTATGCAACACTATTTTGTTGACCGGAAAATGGAACACTTTCCGCAATACCTGTTGCTATCACGCTTAAACCATTTCGTTGCGATTTACACAGCCCAGGAACCCTAACCTGTCGCAGTATATTAAGTCGTCGATAGAAACAAGCATTGTCAGGCAAACCAGCAGTCAAACAGTGTGAAATGCTACTGGCGCCTTACAGCGCAAAAAGGCTGGTGACTAAAAAGTCACCAGCCTCAGCCTGATTTCTCAGGCTGCAACCGGAAGGGTTGGCTTATTTAACTTCAACTTCAGCGCCAGCTTCTTCCAGAGATTTTTTCAGAGCTTCAGCGTCGTCTTTGCTGATGCCTTCTTTCAGTGCAGCCGGAGCAGATTCTACCAGGTCTTTAGCTTCTTTCAGACCCAGGCCAGTTGCGCCACGTACTGCTTTGATAACAGCAACTTTGTTAGCGCCAGCAGCTTTCAGAATTACGTCGAATTCAGTTTTTTCTTCAGCAGCTTCAACCGGGCCAGCAGCTACAGCTACAGCAGCAGCAGCGGAAACACCGAATTTTTCTTCCATTGCAGAGATCAGCTCAACAACGTCCATTACGGACATAGCGGATACTGCTTCAATGATTTGATCTTTAGTGATAGACATTTAAATTGTTCCTGAATATCAGAATAAGTTTATACGTAAGCGAATGCTTTATAAAGACAACCGCAATTAAGCAGCTTCTTTCGCATCGCGTACAGCAGCCAGAGTACGAACCAGTTTGCCAGCCGAAGCTTCTTTCATGGTTGCCATCAGGCGTGCAATTGCTTCTTCGTAGGTCGGCAGAGTTGCCAGGCGGTCGATCTGCGACGCCGGGATCAGCTCACCTTCAAAGGCAGCGGCTTTGACCTCAAATTTTGCATTCGCTTTCGCGAACTCTTTGAACAGACGAGCAGCAGCGCCCGGGTGTTCCATAGAGTATGCAATCAGGGTCGGACCAACAAACGTGTCTTTCAGGCACTCGAACTGAGTACCTTCAACGACGCGGCGCAGCAGGGTGTTACGAACAACACGCATGTATACGCCAGCTTCACGACCTGCTTTACGCAGTTCAGTCATTTTATCCACAGTTACGCCACGGGAATCCGCAACTACTGCAGACAGCGCACCTTTGGCTACTTCGCTGACTTCAGCAACAATCGCTTGTTTGTCTTGAAGATTTAAAGCCATTAGCTTTGCTCCTGGATGTTTGCCAGAGCTCATGCTCTGGAACTCACTTCACTCTATTCAACGAATAGAGCGTCTTAATACGGTGAGCAGAAACAAGCCAGAATATCCAAAAATAATCTTAGCGTTCTGTCACCGTCTACGCAGGGGATTAAGTCTCTTACGAGACTCCTGCGGTCTTCGACGGAGGCCTGGATAGGCCAGGCTCCAACGAACAAATTCTTCCTATGACTTCGTCCTTCGAACCGCGGCGGCGTTAGCTGCTCTCGTTCACACCGGTCATGTAGTTAACTACACTCCCGGTTATTCACTCGATTGCTGCCTTGCTGCAATTCAAATGACTCGCATAGCGTCTGTCTTATTGACAGAATCGTGGGGGTAAGATTGTAGACAAAATCACCGCCCACGTAAAGGCATTAGTTTGCAGAAGCGTTCAGGCCAGCCTGATCTACTGCAACACCTGCACCCATGGTGGTGGAGATGCTAACTTTCTTGATGTACACGCCTTTAGCCTGAGTCGGTTTTGCTTTTTTCAGCGCAACCAGCAGAGATTCCAGGTTTTCTTTCAGTTTGTCAGCGTCAAAGTCCACTTTACCGATGGTGGTGTGGATGATGCCGTTTTTGTCGTTACGATAACGAACCTGACCTGCTTTCGCGTTCTTAACCGCTTCAGCAACGTTAGGGGTTACGGTACCCACTTTCGGGTTTGGCATCAGGCCGCGCGGACCAAGAACCTGGCCCAGCTGGCCAACAACGCGCATTGCATCCGGAGAAGCAATAACAACGTCAAAGTTCATTTCGCCTTTCTTGATCTGGTCAGCCAGATCTTCCATACCTACCAGCTCAGCGCCTGCAGCTTTTGCAGCTTCAGCGTTTGCGCCCTGGGCAAATACGGCAACGCGAACAGAACGGCCAGTACCGTGCGGCAGTACAGTTGCACCACGTACGTTCTGGTCAGATTTACGAGCATCGATGCCCAGGTTTACAGCAACGTCAACGCTTTCAACGAACTTAGCAGTAGCCAGTTCTTTCAGCAGAGCAATGGCTTCGTTGATGTCGTACTGTTTAGTTGCATCAACTTTGTCACGAATCACGGACATGCGCTTGGTCAGTTTAGCCATTTCTTAGTCCTCCACTACCAGGCCCATGGAACGTGCAGTACCTTCGATGGAGCGAGTCATCGCTTCAATGTCGGCACCAGTCATGTCGGCAGCTTTGGTCTGCGCGATTTCCTGCAGCTGAGCGCGGGAAATTTTACCAACTTTATCTTTGTTCGGCTTACCAGAGCCGGACTTGATACCAGCCGCTTTTTTCAGCAGAACTGCTGCCGGCGGGGTTTTGGTAACGAAAGTGAAAGAACGGTCAGCGTAAACGGTGATAACAACCGGGATTGGCAGACCTTTTTCCATGGATTCAGTTTTTGCGTTGAACGCTTTGCAGAATTCCATGATGTTAACGCCCTGCTGACCCAGTGCTGGACCAACCGGCGGACTCGGGTTTGCCATACCAGCTGCAACCTGCAGCTTGACGTAGGCTTGTACTTTCTTAGCCATTCTTAAATCCTCAAATTGGGTTATAGCGCTTCAGAGAAGCTCCCCGTGATAAACATCGTTTTACGGGCCAGGCCCATAAAAACAAAAGGCGCGAAATTGTATGCCAATTTCGCGCCCTATGCAACGACTAAATCGCTGCTTTTTTGATCGCCGGCTTACGCCTTCTCAACCTGACCGAAGTCCAGTTCTACCGGAGTCGCACGACCGAAGATAGAAACGGAAACTTTCAGGCGGGACTTTTCGTAGTCCACTTCTTCAACTACGCCGTTAAAGTCAGCGAACGGACCATCGTTGACACGAACCATTTCGCCCGGCTCAAACAGTGTTTTCGGACGTGGCTTATCGCCAACCTGCTGCAGACGGTTCATGATGGCATCAACTTCTTTGTCGCTGATCGGCGCCGGACGGTCGGAAGTACCGCCGATGAAGCCCATCACACGTGGTACGCTGCGCACCAGGTGCCAGCTCGCGTCATTCATGACCATCTGAACCAGAACGTAGCCTGGGAAGAATTTACGTTCGCTTTTGCGACGCTGGCCGCCACGGATTTCAACCACTTCTTCGGTTGGAACCATGACTTCGCCAAACAACTCTTCCATGTTGTGTAATTTGATATGTTCACGCAGCGAAGTAGCTACGCGACCTTCAAAACCGGAAAACGCCTGAACGACGTACCAGCGCTTTTTAGGAGCTTCAGACATCTCAGAACCTCAGGCCAGTGATAAAGGAGACCAGGCGAACCAGAATACCATCCAGTCCCCACAGGATCAGTGACATTACTGCAGTCACGGCAGCAACAATCAGCGTAGTATGCAGCGTTTCCTGGCGAGTCGGCCAAATCACTTTACGCACTTCGGTTCGCGCTTCGCGAGCAAAAGCAACGGTCGCCTTACCTTTCGTCGTCAACAGCGCGACGCCACCGGCAGCAGCAATAAGAATAACCACGGCCAGCGCACGCACCGCCAGCATAATGTCGCGATAAAGGAAGTTGCCCACGATCGCCACGATCAGCAGCACGGCAACGATAATCCACTTCATCGCTTCCAGGCCGCGCCCGCTCCCTTGAGCTTCGGTATTCGCACTCATAAACCAACCTGTCAGAAGTATTCTACAAACAATTTCACCCCGCGGGGGCGAGGCGATCCAAACCGAAATTAAGTTTCGGATTATACACTGAACGCGTTCAAACTGCTTCAACGCTGGCAGTTTTGTCGCCCCTGCCCTGCTATTGCAAAGAAGAACGCTGACTTGCCGTCGCGCTACCGCTCGAATGGTTTGGTGTATAAACGCCCTCTTCAGAGCCTGTCTCAGCAATGATTATGACAAAAAAAATCACTGATGAGCCAGGTTCTGGTATGAAAGCGTGCAAAAAGGGCATCAAATGATGCCCTTTTATTGCGCATTGCGTCAAATGTTATCAGCGATTAGCTGAGAACTTTAGCAACCACGCCCGCGCCAACGGTACGACCGCCTTCACGGATTGCGAAACGCAGACCATCGTCCATCGCGATCGGGTGGATCAGGGTAACAACCATTTTGATGTTGTCGCCCGGCATTACCATCTCTACGCCTTCCGGCAGTTCGATGGTACCAG
>NZ_PIBL01000020.1:0-41639 GCF_002806645.1 Klebsiella sp. H-Nf2 | reverse complement strand
GGGCGGCAGGCGGCTCAGGGAACAGACGGTTCACGGCGAGGGACATTCCCTGAATGGCAAAGATGAGCAGCAGCAGGAACACCAGCACAAAGCCCATGCCGAGAAACATCAGGGTGAAGCCTTCGCCCAAGAGGACGGCATTGTCAGTCATAAAATAGCCTTTGGGAGGGGCGCAATAATGGCTAACGGCAGACCGCGTTAGCAGAGTGGATTTCCCCGGACCACCTGGTCAGAAGCCTCTGTTTAACGGTCAGCTACCGCTGCCATTACTGCGCTATATATTCAATCGGGGTTATTTAATGAAGCTCACATGTTTGCAGATTTCATCGGCGACAATGTCTTTGCGCTGATTAAAGATCACTTTATTCTGCTCAAACAGGTTATTGCCGTGGGTATCGATTGAGACAATTAACGGCCCGAACTCTTTCACCCGACAGACCCATAAAGTTTCCGGCATCCCTAAATCACGCCACTGCGCATCTTCGATTTCTTCCACGCAGACCGCGGCGACAACCGCGCAGCCGGCCGGAAACACGCAGTGCAAGGCTTTATGCTCGGCGCAGCCCTCTTCGGTCCCCTTACCCATACCGCCTTTGCCGACAATTAATTTCACCCCGGTTTTAGCAATAAACTCTTTTTCAAACTTCTCCATGCGCATACTGGTCGTCGGCCCAACGGAGACCATTTCGAATTTATCTTCCGAACCTTTAATTGGCCGAACGATCGGCCCGGCGTGTAATATCGCGCCGCCGGCAACGTTGACCGGTAATTCACGACCGCCCTCAATTAAACGGCGATGGGCAACATCGCGACAGGTCACAATATGGCCATTGAGATAAATAATATCGCCCGCTTTAATATCGGCTAAATCTTCATCTTTAATGGGCGTAGTGAGTATTTTTTTAGTCATCAGAAAGCCACTCCTGTGTGAGACGTAATGGTGTAGTTCAGGTCTTTATCGAAAACGATATGTCCTTTGCGGTGCGACCAGCAGCCGACGTTGACCGCCACGCCAATGGTGGAAGGATGGCGTGCGGTATTTTCGATATTGACGCCCATCACGGAGGTATTGCCGGACATCCCCTGCGGGCCAAGGCCGATTTTGTTGATGCCGTCTTCGAGCATTTTTTCCAGCGATGCCGCGCGTTCGTTATCATTGTGCGAGCCAATCGGGCGCATCAGCGCTTTCTTCGACAGCAGCGCCGCGGTTTCCACCGACGTTGCCACCCCAACGCCAACCAGCAATGGCGGACAGGCGTTCAGGCCATAGCTGGTCATCACATCCAGCACGAAACGGGTTACGCCTTCGTAACCAGCGCCCGGCATCAGCACCATCGCTTTACCCGGCAGCGAGCAGCCGCCGCCCGCCATATAGGTGTAGATGCTGCACTGGTCGGAATCCGGGACGATCTCCCAAAAAACGGTGGGCGTCCCTTTGCCGACGTTTTTACCGGTGTTGTATTCATCAAAGGTCTCGACGCTGTTATGGCGCAGCGGGGAGTCGACGGTGGCTTTGATCACCGATTCGCGCAACAGCGCTTCCAGTTCACCGATCAGCGGAAAGTTGGCGCCGCACTCCACCAGAAACTGGATCACGCCGGTATCCTGGCAGGAGGGACGATCCAGCTCTTTCGCCAGACGCTGGTTTTCAATCATGGTGGTGAAGATGACATCCGCCAGCTGGCTGGTCTCTTTCTTATGCAACTCTTTTAGTTTTGCTGTGACGTCATCAGGCAATACTTTGCCGGTATATCCCACAAATCTGGCCATGATGTCGGTCATGCGGGATATCTGTTCACTTTTGCTCATAAAGGCTCCTTAGTCAGAACAGCGTCCGTAAATTACGGATGAAAAGGGAAAAGGATTGGCAGCAGGATCAGGCTGACAATGGTGGAAACGATAATCAGAGGGATGCCGGATTTGGCGTAATCGACGAACTTATAGCCCCCGGCCGACAGCACCATCATATTGGCGGGCATACCGATCGGTGTCGCATAGGCGCAGGAGCTGCCAATAACGGTCGCCATCAGCACCGCACGCGGATCGGCGCCCATACCGGCGGCAATCGACAGGCTCACCGGCACCAACAGCGCGACGGTGGCGGTATTGGACATAAAGTTGGTCATCACCACGGAGAGAGCAAAGACCACCACCAGCAGCATAAACGGTGAGGAGTTGTTGCCCAGCAGACCGATAACCTGGTCAGCCACCAGCTTGCCCGCCCCGGTCATTTCCAGCGCCTTTGCCAGCGCCAAGGTGCCGCCAAAGATAAAAATAGTCTGTGAATCAATGGCCTTGTAAGCTTGCTTTTCCGTCAGCACCCCGGTAACCACCAGCACCAGGGCACCGATACAGCCGGCCACCGCCAGGCTAATGCCGGTCTGTTTTTCGAAAATCATGCCGAGGATCGTGGCGATCAGCACCACCAGGGACAGGATCTGCTTCCAGCGTGGAATGTGGCTGTAATCCCGCTGTTCGCCGACGCTGCCCACTTCACCGCTGTTTGGATTATTGGGCAGAAACTTATAGCCGATGGTCAGGAAATAGAGGATGCCGCAGACCAGCATCGGTAGGCCCACTTTCGCATACTCAAAGAAACCGAAGCCGCTACCGATATTCTGCAGGGCCGATTGCGCGATCAGGTTGCCCGGGGCGCCAATCAGCGACAGGTTGCCGCCCAGCGCGGCAGCAAACACCAGCGGCATCAGCAGACGCGAGCGGGAAAACCCCGATTTCGCCGCGACACCGATAACGACCGGGATTAATACGGCTGCCGTACCGGTATTGGAGAGAAAACCTGACATTACGCCGACGACTACCATAATGGTGAAGATCAGCTGCTTCTCCGTTTTGGCGAAGTGAGTGATCACCCCACCGACTTTATTGGCCATCCCGGTCTCAAATAACGCCCCGCCAACGATAAACATGGCGACGAAAAGAATGACGTTGCTGTCGATAAAACCGGCAAAGGCCTGCTTCAGATCCAATACGCCAGTAACCACTAACGCCACGCAAACCACCATGGAAGTCACTGCCAGCGGCACCTTCTCCCACACGAACATGACGATAGCGAACACCAGCAAACATAGGGTGATGGTAATCGGTTCCATACTTATAATTTTTCCTATCAATGATATATGATATTGTATCCAATATTGACGAGGGAGAAATTATGCCCATGTAAAAAGTAAGTCAATGCGTTTTTGTGGAATGATCGCGCAATGAGATCTGCATCAAGATCCTGCGCAGATCGTCACGTGAAGGAATTAATAACGTTGATAAATATAATAAACGCCAGCCACTCGCTGGCGATCGATCCGGTCAGGGAGCAGGATCGGGCAGGTATCGGGTGAGCATATTCTCCATTGAGCGGATAATATGTTCATGCATTCGCTGGCGGGCCAGCGCTTCGTTATGCTGCTCAAGCGCTTGTAAGATCGCTTTATGTTCACGGATGGAAATGACGGCGTACTCTTCTTCAGTCACCTTGTGCCCCATCGACAGTCCGTTCCACATGTTGCAGAGCAGCATCTTCATTTTTTCATTTCCCGCCGCGTTCCAGATCTCCATGTGGAAGGCCTGATTCAGGTCGGAATATTCAGCAGAATTATTGTCTGCCAGCGCCTTCTCTGCGGCATAGTGAACCTGAGCGATGCGTGAAATATCGGTCCCTGGACGAGAAGCTTTCGCCACCGCTTCACTTTCCAATACGGCGCGAATTTCGTAATGCTCGCGGATAGTCTGCTCATTAATCCCCAGCACCACCGCACCTTTATTCGGCCGCACTTGAATCAGACCATCGGCGGCTAAAATCTGAAACGCTTCACGTACCGGCATGCTGGAAACGCCAACCATTTTGGCAATCCCTTCAAGGGTAATTTCCTGCCCTTCCACTAAATCCCGCGAAAGGATCGCTTTACGCAAAACCGCCGCCACCTGCTCCTTCGCGGAAAGAAGCTTAATTTTCCCTAATTTAGGCTTCTGCACTTTCCCAATCCTTCATATGTTGACGCATTATCTCCGCAAGCATAAGGAAATAACGCTGTGTTGCCTGAGCAATTTTTTCGCCTTCGCCATGGCCAATGGCGCTCGCCAGTTCGTTCAGGATCTGCGCCGACTCCTGGCCATCCTCTTTCAGGTACAGAATGACATAGGAAATATAACCGTCCAAAAATTGCTGATACGCCTTTGCCAGATAGCGGTTATCAAGATAGGAAATCAGCAACTGATGAAACGCCAGTTCACCGGCATTATCGCCAGCACGCGCCAGCTCCTGCGCGCGTGCGCGAAGTAATTCCCCCTGATTTGCCGGCACGAGGGCAAACAGTTCCGCAGCCATCACCGCGATGACGCGAAAAATATGGCTCACATCCTCGACGGCCAGCGTGGAGACCTGCATATGTCGGTTAGGCAAGCGCACCAGAAACCCTTCCTGTTCAAGGGACTGTAGCGCTTCCCTAACCGGCATACGTGAAAGTCCCAACTGTTCCGCGATGTTCTCCTGGGTCAGTTCCTCCCCGGGTTTCATAGCGCCGGAGAGGATCTGATAACGAATCATCTGCGCGATTTGGTCCCGGGTCTGTTTTCTTTCGATCTTTTTCACGCTGTCCTCATGGCTGGTGGCTTAAAACGCGGGGGATTTTAGCAGATTTGCCCGACCGCTGGCGCATTGGGGCGAAAAGTGAGGCAATAAAAAGCCGGAACAACGGTTCCGGCTTTTTTGCACGTGCGAGGTTACTTGTTGACGAAGTCTTCGCCGAGCGCGATATCTTTCTTCAGGGTGTCCAGCATGCCTTCCAGCGCCTGCTGCTCAAAGGCGCTGAGTTTGCCGATAGACTGACGCTCTTCCACGCCGTTTTTCCCCAGCAGCAACGGCTGGGAGAAGAAACGCGCATAGTGGCCGTCGCCTTCCACGTAAGCGCACTCCACCACACCTTTTTCGCCCTGCATCGCGCGAACCAGAGAGAGACCAAAGCGCGCAGCCGCCTGACCCATCGACAATGTCGCCGACCCGCCGCCCGCTTTCGCTTCCACGACTTCGGTACCGGCGTTTTGAATGCGTTTAGTCAGATCGGCCACTTCCTGCTCGCTGAAGCTGACGCCCGGGATCTGCGACAATAATGGCAGAATGGTGACGCCGGAGTGACCACCAATGACCGGAACTTCCACCTCAGTTGCCGATTTACCTTTCAGCTCAGCGACAAAGGTATTGGAGCGGATAATGTCCAGCGTGGTGACGCCGAACAGCTTGTTTTTATCGTACACGCCGGCTTTTTTCAGCACTTCGGCGGCGATAGCCACGGTGGTGTTCACCGGGTTGGTGATAACACCGATGCAGGCCTGCGGGCAGGTTTTGGCAATCTGCTGCACCAGGTTCTTAACGATGCCTGCATTCACATTAAACAGGTCGGAACGATCCATGCCGGGCTTACGCGCTACGCCCGCGGAGATCAGCACCACATCAGCGCCTTCCAGCGCCGGGGTAGCATCTTCACCGGAAAATCCTTTAATTTTTACATCTGTGGGGATATGACTTAGATCTACCGCCACGCCCGGCGTAACCGGAGCGATGTCGTACAACGAGAGCTCTGAACCTGAAGGCAGTTGGGTCTTAAGTAGTAGGGCAAGCGCCTGGCCGATACCACCGGCGGCGCCAAGGACTGCAACTTTCATCCTAAACTCCTTATTATGGTTAATTTAGTCTTTCGTTATTCCGTCGCCTGGACCTTAATTCACAAGATGAACAATTACAATGATTATGGCTGAAGAATGCATTATTGTGCGTAGCAATAGAACAGCGGCGCACTTTATGCTTCCTGACTGACCATCCAGCAAAGCGAAGTACCGGATCGACTGTTGGTTACAATACACCCAGCCAGTTGCGCAAAACAACACCAACTCAATAACATTTCATTTACTTTTACATGGCTTTAAGCGTTGTGATGTGAACATGTTCCTTATATGGTTTTTTTGCTAAAATATGCCCCCTTCATAACATTATTGACCTATCCCATTGCGGATTATTTGCATAAAAATTCACGATTATGCATAATGATATTGTTTTTACCACCATAATCTGGGTGACTTATGCGAAGTTCGGCAAAACAAGAAGAACTGGTTAAAGCGTTTAAAGCGCTGCTTAAAGAAGAGAAATTCAGCTCGCAGGGAGAGATTGTCCAGGCGCTGCAGGAAGAAGGCTTCGAGAATATCAACCAATCGAAGGTCTCCCGCATGCTCACCAAATTTGGCGCGGTTCGTACCCGTAACGCCAAAATGGAAATGGTCTATTGCCTCCCTGCTGAGCTTGGCGTGCCGACCACCTCCAGCCCGCTGAAAAATCTGGTGCTGGATATCGACTATAACGATGCCGTCGTGGTGATTCACACCAGCCCCGGCGCGGCGCAGTTGATTGCCCGCCTTCTCGACTCGCTGGGCAAGGCGGAAGGTATTCTCGGCAGCATCGCCGGGGATGACACTATCTTTACCACCCCTGCGCGCGGCTTTACGGTGAAAGATCTGCACGACGCCATCCTGGTCCTGTTCGAACAGGAACTCTGAGTATTCCCCTCTGGCAATCGTCAGAGGGCGACTTCCCTTTCTTTCTCTCTCTCACGCCCCTTCAATCCAACAATTATTTAACATTTCGTGTGATTTAACGCGTCTATACGTTCTTTTACTTAAGGGAAACGCCTAAAACGCACGAAAGATCAAATTCGTATACCTTTATGATTTTATTAGAAATAAATCTTATCATTGCAGATAAGTTGTCATTTTTAATTCTTATCGGTTATAAAAAGCGCAATTCATTGTAACTATTAACGCGCAAAACAATTAGCATGGTATTAATATTTTTGGTGATTAGTGTATACTTGGTTTTGTGATGAGGGTCACGAAACAAAGACCCTCAACAAAAAGATTCGACGAGGTGAACATCATGAAAATCAAAACCACTGTAGCAGCACTCAGCATCCTGTCCTTCGTGTCGTTTGGCGCTTTTGCCGCTGACGTTATCAACAGCGAGCAAGCCCAGGGCCGCGAGGCCATCGGCACAGTTTCCGTCGGCGCGGTAGCCTCTTCCCCGATGGATATGCATGAACTGCTGAACAAGAAAGCGCAGGAAGAAGGGGCTTCTTCTTATCGCATTATCGAAGCCCGCACTGGCGACCACTGGCACGCCACCGCAGAGCTTTATAAATAAGTTTTAGATCGTCTACGACTAACCCGACACAGATTCTCTACCGCGGCCCGGGTGCATACATCCCCCGCCGCGGCAAAACAAAGACTGGAGTAAAGATTATGAAACGCGCAATGATCATCGCATCCCTTGGCCTGGCTTCCGTTCTCTCTTTCGGCGCAAGCGCGGCCGTTCAGCAAGTCAACGCTGAGCAAGCACAAAATTTGCAGTCCATGGGCACCATCTCAGTATCCCAGGTTGGCAGTGCGCCAATGGACATGCGTCATGAACTGGCCGCTAAAGCCGAGAAAGAAGGCGCCAGCAGCTACCGTATTATTGAAGCACGTACCGGCGATAGCTGGCACGCCACCGCTGAGCTGTACAAATAAACCCTCGTCGTCTTATTTCGACGACTTGCCCCCGCCTGCCGGGGGCTTTTTTTTGGTTCATCGCCGGGCCCGTCCGAACAATGCGTTCCGCTTCCACAGCGGAACAGCGATTTACAGATTGGCGTCCTTATCTTTCGTCCCGCTGGCAGTGTGAACCGGCGCGCCGAGCGTCGCTTTAAACCAGTTGACCACGCGATCGATAACCGGCTTCTGATACCAGCTATCGTCGCCATGTTCCGCGCCTTCGACCAGTACATAGTCTGCCTTATTACCTTCCGCTTTTAATGCCTTATATAACTGAGCGCTTTGAACAGGTGAAACCAGGGTGTCGGCACTGCCATGCATAATTAGCATTGGCGGTTCATTACGAGAGATATGCCCCATCGGGCTGGCATTGAGCGCTTTTTGCCGGTCACTGCCGATAGCAGCGCCAGGCCAGTCGCGAAAGGCGCTTCCATGGACCAGGAGCGCCTCCGTCACGGCCGGCGAGGCGTGCACGTGCTGAACCTCAGGTGGGAAGCCTTCACCAATATTCAATAGATTAGAGATGCCATACAACGTCACTGCGGCCTGGACATCGGAGGGCTGGTCGAGAAAATCACCCTGCTCCCAGACTTTCTCGCCGTGCGTCAGCGCCATCATCTGCGCCATATAGCCGCCGGCAGAATCGCCCAGCACGCCGATACGTTTAGGGTCAATGCCATATTCCGCCGCGTGGGCGCGCAAGTAGCGGATAGCCGCTTTACCATCGACAACCGGCGCCGGAAACGTGTCTGGCACCGTGCGATATTCCGCCGCGGCGACAACAAATCCGGCCTCCGCCAGCGCCATGCGCATTTCGATAAATTTATCCCATGCCGCGCTGGTAAAGCCGCCACCAGGGAAGTAGACAATGGCGGGCTTTAAATCGTGATTGCGCGGCACCAGCAAAGACATGTGCATCTGACGCACGGAGACTGCGTTTTTAACCTGGCTGTAAACCACGCCATTGAATGTGTCGATACGGCCACGAGTCTGGTCCACGTGAATAACCTGCGCACCATCTGCGTAACCTGGGAGTTCAGCAGAATAGGCTGTCACCGACATGGTGCCCAGCATCAGGCTGCTGGTGAATAACAAAGGAAGGGTTTTCATGGTATTCGGTCCTGGATAATACCTGCCAAAAGCAGGTCAAATACAAAATGCGATGGCGTTTCAGGCAGTGTATCCCCGAAAAATCACCATGAATAATGCGCTTTTTGTATTAAATTCATCTACTTTTTTGATGAAAACAGCCATTTATCGCTCAACACTGGTCACGAACGACAGCACAATGTTAGTGGCCGGCAAGATACCGATGACGTCATCCTGAAAATCAAAGCCGTGTTTCCCGGTTTAAAAGATGAACGTTAGCCATGCCGGGCGTTAAAGCGCAACTCCCCCTCCAGCTCTTCCTCTGCTTCATCAAATAATAAAATCAGTGCGCCGAAGCGCCGACGCTGCATGTCATTTAAATGAATAAACTCAATATCCAGCGGCAATGGCAGCAGCCCACCAGTCACCGCGTCCCACAGTGAATCCAGGTTGTTGACCTTATCCTGAGCCAGCTCAAAGGTTCGGGAAAACTCCCGGTAGAAATCCTGTTGTTCGGCGATTTCGTCAAAATCAAACGTATAGGTGGTCATGGCAGCCCCTCCCGCTTCTCTTCCTGTCGCCGTTAAGTATAGCGATAAAAAAACCGACGCCTGGGCGTCGGTTTAGGGGTTAACTACTGGTCAAAACATGCTGGTACTTGTGCAACATCTCAACCAGCCGCCGCACGGGCTCGGTCACCTGCGGCGAAGCTTCCCAGACCCGCAACTTCTCCTGATAGACATCAAGCTCAGCCAGCAGCTGGGTAAAGTAGCGCCGACGCTTGTCATCACTCCCGGCGGAGATCACATGATCTGCGGTACGTCGCAGCTGTCGATGGAAGGCCGACAGATCGTCGTTCACCGGCACGGGCGCATCGCGCAGGCGCTGATGGGCAATAATCAACGTCAACGCCAGACGGAAGCGGGCGACATCGCCGGGGAACTTGTTGAGCAATAAAAACAACTGCTGATAGAGCGCGGGAAGATGATTCTCTTTGCGACGCGCCGAGTTCGTTGTCAGTGAGGAGACCGCCGCAGAGACAAACTGGTTCAACAGCACCCGACCGGTTCTGGCCCGTGAGTTATCTCTGACGAGCAGAATCACCATCAGGGCAAGGAAACAGCCGACGATCTGCCCCAGCGCACTGTCGAGGAACTGACTGAACTGAAACTGCATCGGGTTATCCAGCACCAGAATGTTGATGGTGCTCGCCAGCGCCCCCAGCGATCCGAGACGCCTTTTCTGCACTTCGATACCGATAAAGAACGCCATCGCCGCCAGGCTGATACAGAGCAGCAGCATACTCTGCTGCGTCGCCGGCATGATCACCAGGAAGTACAAGGTACCCAACGGTAACGCCGCCAGGGTGCCATAAAGGAAGTCCATCGCCACCATTCGGGGGTTAGGCAGGCGCATCGCCAGCGCGGTAACGACGGCAATCATCACCATCGCGCCGCTGCCAGAGGTCCAGCCCGTCCACAACCAGAACAACGTCCCGAGGATACAGGAGACAGAGGTGCGCCAAAAGTTCACCATCGCATGGTGACGCTCGGCAGACTCCACTTTGACCACCGCTTCGCCGCGCAGCACACCATCTTCAATGCGACTGATTTTGGTGTTGCCCACCACGCCGCGCTTGAGCAATAAGTAACGCGTGGCTGCGCCCACCCAGCTGTAGATGGTGACGGGCGTATTATGCTCGCCTTTCCAGGTCAGGAAACGGCGCATACGCTTCAGCTGCTGGTGGACATCCTGCACTGTCTCAACCGGCTCAGCAAACAGCTCACGGTAGTCATCCGTCACCATTTCCGGGCGCGAGTTTTGAATCAGGTAGGTTTCGCACGCCTGGGTGATAAGCGTTAACGAGAGGGTATTGATCGCCTTCAGACGCTGATTCGCCTTCGCCCAGCGAGAGGATTCCATGATCAGATTACTGCGCATACCTTCCAGCGCCGTGGTGCGACGCACCAGCGCGCCCCACGCCTGATCCACTTCCTCTTTTTCACCGTGGGCGACGCATAACTGCATCAGCTTATATTGCGCAATCAGCAGGTTATCCAGCTCAAGGTCGATCTCTTTTTTAATCGAACGTGGAGAGAACAACAGGTCGGCGACGATAGCGCTGACAATACCGATGACAATTTCGCTACAGCGTTCGACAGCAAACTGTGGCGCCAGCATCGGATTGGTATGGATGGTAATAATGATAATCAGCGCGGTGTACCCGGCCAGTCCCCAGGCATAAGAGTTTTCGACCTTAACCAGCGACGAAATCCAGGTACAAAACCCGGCCCACAGGCAGCAGACCAGCATCATCAGCAGAGGCGCGCGGATCATCAGGATGATGATAACCAGCGCCGCAATACAGCCAATAAAGGTCCCGGCAATGCGCAACATCCCGCGATAGCGGATCGCGCCAGAGTAAGGTTCGCCGCCGGCAGCAAAAGCCGGCCCGGCGGCGACGATCGCTGCCGTCAGTACCGCCCAGCGCGGCGTTTCGAGCTGAAAATGGAAACCGACAAACAGCGCCAGCACCACCGCGCATGCAAGCTTAATGGCAAAGCGGAGATGCCGGGGAGCAATGGTATATGTCCCCATAGCGATTAACCGAATTCGCGCAGGCGCATAGCCAGTTTCTGGAAGAAGTTGGCCCGGCTGGTATCGCGGTCTTCTTTACCGGTGATCACCACCGTCGCGGTCGTGCCCGATGGCCACAGATTCCCCTGCTGCTGGTCGAGGTGAATACGCACCGGCACACGCTGCGCCAGACGCACCCATTCAAGGTTGGAGTCGACCGAGGCCATCCCTTTCGCGTCGCTACTGCTGCTGGCGTTGGTCACCCCTGCAGCGATACTGTCCACCGTCCCTTTAATCGTTTTGCTGCTGCCGAGTGGAGTAATTTCCGCACGGTAGCCAGGGCGGACGCCTTCCAGCTTGGTCTCTTCCAGATAGGCCATGACGTAAAACGTATTCTCTTTCACCAGCGCCACGGCCGTGGAGCCACGGGTAATAAATTCCCCGGTATAGACGTTAAGGTTGGTCACCCAGCCATCCGCGGGGGCGCGAATTTCTGTGCGCTCAAGGTCCAGCCTGGCCAGATCGCGGCTGGCAACTGCTTTCGCCAGCTGATGCTCAACGGTTTGCAGCACGTTGTTCGCCTGATCTATCTCTTCCCGCGACATCGCCTGTACGCCCAACTTATTACGCCGACCCGCTTCAACGCGCTTCTCCTGCGCTAAGGTCTGGTAGTAGGCAACATCGGCTTCCGCCTCCGCCAGCGCTTTTTGGTAACGAGGTTGGTCAATAACGAACAATACCTGGTCTTTCTTAACCAGTTGGTTATCCTTGACGTTGACCTGGGAAATCAGCCCGGAGACGTCAGGGGCAATCGCCACAATGTCAGCGCTAAAGCGCGCATCCCGCGTCCACGGCGAAGCGGTGTAATAGACCCAGGCGCGGAAAATCGCCACGAAGGCCAAAATGACCAGTATCACGGTAATAGCGGTACGGAGGATATTTCTTGTTAGTGTTTTCACATCAACCTCAAACGAACAAGCGCGATATCAAATAAAAAAGGCAGCAATATAGCGCCGTATTAAACAGTGCAGGGTGCCAGACAAAATCGTAAATGCCGGTCGGAACCAGCAGTCGGTGCACCAGCCAAAAGATGGCCAGCGACAAAAGCAACTCGAAGAAGATCGGCGGAAACGATAAGCCGAAAATCACGATGACAGGAAACAGACTCATGATGACCTTGAATAAGAAGCGTACAGGTAGTGAGCAGATGCGTTTATTATGTAGCTAACAATATATTAACGTAACAATTGCTGCATTATCTATAATGTGTGATCTAAATCACTTTTAAGCCAGAGTGAATAATGGAACGATTAAAGCGTATGTCCGTTTTCGCCAAAGTGGTCGAATTAGGTTCCTTCACCGCGGCGGCCCGCCAGCTTCAGATGAGCGTTTCCTCGATCAGTCAGACCGTCGCCAAACTGGAAGACGAACTGCAGGTGAAGCTGCTTAACCGCAGCACCCGCAGCCTGGGCTTAACCGAAGCCGGGAAAATCTATTTTCAGGGCTGCCGTAGGATGCTATTTGAAGCGCAGGATGTCCATGAGCAATTATACGCATTTAATAACACCCCTATCGGGACGCTGCGCATCGGTTGCTCTTCAACTATGGCACAAAATGTTCTGGCGCGCATAACGGCGGAAATGCTGAAAGAATACCCCGGACTCTCCGTCAATCTGGTCACCGGCATACCAGCCCCTGACCTGATCGCCGACGGCCTTGACGTGGTGATCCGTGTGGGCGCCCTGCAGGATTCCAGCCTTTTTTCCCGCCGCCTGGGCTCAATGCCGATGGTATTATGCGCCGCCAAAAGCTATCTGGCACAGGCAGGCAATCCGGAGAAACCGGCCGACCTCGCCAGCCATTCATGGCTGGAATATAGCGTACGTCCGGATAACGAATTTGAAATTATCGCCCCGGAAGGGATCTCAACCCGCCTGATCCCGCAGGGTCGCTTTGTGACCAACGACCCCATGACGCTGGTGCGTTGGCTGACAGCCGGAGTAGGTATCGCTTATGTACCGTTGATGTGGGCGATCGAAGAGATCAACCGCGGCGAGCTTGAGATCCTGCTGCCCAGCTATCAATCCGATCCGCGACCGGTCTACGCGCTGTATACGGAAAAGGATAAACTGCCGCTGAAAGTGCAGGTCTGTATCAACTATCTGACGGAATATTTTGTCGACGTGGCGAAGATCTATCAAGGCATGCACGGGCGCGGGATCGCCCGGTGAAGCGGTTCCCGGCGGCGCCGGGAACCAGGTCAGGATCAGGCGGTACCGCCGACGGTAAGATTATCGACCTTCAGGGTCGGCTGGCCGACGCCCACCGGCACGCTCTGGCCTTCTTTGCCGCAAACGCCAACGCCGTTATCCAGCCGCAGGTCATTCCCTACCATCGAAATCTGCTGCATGGTTTCAATCCCGGAGCCGATCAGCGTGGCCCCTTTCACCGCCTTCGTGACCTTCCCTTTTTCGATCAGATAGGCCTCGGAGGTAGAGAAGACAAACTTACCGGAGGTGATATCCACCTGCCCGCCGCCAAAGTTAGGCGCGAAGATACCGTAGTCGACCGACTCGATAATCTCCTGCGGCGTCGACTGGCCCGCCAGCATATAGGTGTTGGTCATACGCGGCATCGGCAGATGGGCATACGACTCGCGACGGCCGTTACCGGTCGGCGCGACGCCCATCAGACGCGCATTGAGCTTATCCTGCATATAGCCTTTCAGGATGCCGTTTTCGATCAGCACGTTATATTGCCCCGGCGTGCCTTCGTCATCGATGGCGACCGACCCACGACGATCGACGATGGTGCCGTCATCCACCACGGTGCACAGCTCAGAGGCAACTAATTCCCCTATATGGCCGCTAAAGACCGAGGTGCCGCGACGGTTGAAATCACCTTCCAGCCCATGGCCGACCGCTTCGTGCAGCAGGACGCCAGGCCAGCCGGCGCCGAGCACCACCGGCAGCATCCCCGCCGGGGCGGCGACTGCCGAAAGGTTCACCAGCGCCATGCGCACGGCTTCTTTCGCCCAGGCATCAGCCCGCACGTCGCCCTCCTGGGAGGCGAGGAAATAGTCATAGCCAAAGCGTCCACCGCCGCCGCTGCTGCCGCGCTCACGCTTGCCATCCTCTTCCACCAGCACGCTGACCGAAAGGCGCACCAGCGGGCGAACGTCCGCGGCGAGGGTGCCGTCGGTCGCTGCCACCAGAATCAGCTCATAAACGCCGCTCAGGCTGGCCGAAACTTCCTGCACGCGCTTGTCCGCCGCCCGGGCGACTTTGTCCACCCGGCGCAGAATATCCAGCTTCTCTTCCCGACTCATGCTCTGCAGCGGGTCGATGCTGGTGTACAAAGGGCTGTACTCAACGGCTCCCAGGGTCTGTACTTTGCCATTGCCGGTATCACGCACAATCGTCCGCGCTGCCTGAGCACTCTGCTCCAGCGCCAGCTTGCTAATCTGGTCCGCGTAGGCAAAGCCCGTTTTTTCGCCGCTGACGGCGCGCACGCCTACGCCCTGGTCAATGTTGTACGACCCATCTTTAATGATGCTGTCTTCCAGAACCCAGGATTCGTGATAGCTCGACTGAAAATAGAGATCGCCGTAATCGAGGCGGCGCTCGGTCAGTTGACCAAGAATGGCAAACAGATCCTGATGATTCAGGCCATTTGCCGACAGTAATTGTTCACTTACCAGGTTCAGACTCATCGTTATGCTACTCGTTTGTTGCCGCCTGACAGGCGGAAATACAGAAGGCGATCTATTGAGATTGCGGCAATTCCCGGCAATCGTCAAATCATTGCTTTTTGTTGCTACGCGCCTGGCGCAGCACTTCATTGATCTGCGGCTGGTCAATTGGGCCGGTAATGCGATAGCGCAGAATCGAGACTTTGTTCCACAACGGGCCCAGCACCTTGCTGGCGGCAAACACCGCCGCGCCGACGATAGGGTTGACGGCAAAAGCCGCCGCCACGCCGACGGTCGCAGAGATCTCCGGCGCCACCACCGCCTGCAGATCCAGCCGGCGACGCACCAAATCGACCGAACCTTTCATGGCAATATCCGCTTCCAGGCCATCCACCAGCGTATCGTCGGTATGCAGCACACCATCCTTGATCCACGCCGTACTGTTAATCGAGTCGAAGTAAAAACCCTCGCTGAAGGTATCGCTAAAGTCGAAGCGCAGCTTACGCAGCAGGGCGTCGACGCTCAGCAAACGCAGCAGCTGGCCAGCGTGTCCAGTACTCAGGTCGGTAAACTGTCCCTTGCCGAGGTGGCTTTTAATGATCCCATTGAGCGATGCGACATCGGGCGACCAGGGCGGCGCGCGCCAGTGCAGATCATAGTCGATGTCAAACGGCGAATCCTTCACCGGCGTGGAAACGCCGAAGAAACTGGCAAACTCATCCGTTTTATTGCCATGCAGTTTGCCTTTCAGCGACGTGCGTACACCGGTCGGCGCGCTGACCCAGACGCCATCGGTCGTCAGTCGGCCAAACCCGGTATCCACCAGACCATTGGAGAGTGTTAAGGTATCGCCCTTAATCGCCACATCTCCGTCGATACGGCCATATTTTTGCCCCCACAGCCAGCATTCCGCACAGCGCAGCTGCAGATCGGGCCAGCCATGGAAATCCAGCCGCGTCTCTGCCTGCGGGGCAGCGTTCTCTGCACCGGTCTGACTGTTGGCGCTGGTCGGGTTGAAATAGAGATAACGTACATTCGCCAGCCAGGGCGCATTGTCGCGCATCGTCAGGGTGGCGTTGATTTCACGCCCCTGCGCCTCGACCTGCGAGCCGCCGGCGACCGGCTGCGACATCAGACTGACGTTGTTCCACTGTTGACCGGCAAGCGCCAGCGACGGCGTACGCAGCACAATGCGCTGGGGAAAGAGTATGGTGCTGCTGACTTCATTCGCCGCCCCGTTTTGAAAGAGCGCCAACCATTGAGCGCCATCCATCGGTGGCAGATTGAGCTCGACGCCGGGCTGGTCAGGCAGCGGAGAGAGACCTTTGCTGTCCGAAGTAAGGATCGCCCGATCCAGCGTCAGCTTACGGTTCAGCAACCAGCGGCTGTTGATATGATTCTTCGCGCCGACGGAGCCGGTCAGGTCAAAGCTGCTCAAACCGCCCGCGACGTTAATTTTGACCGGCATCGGCTCACCAGCGGGCTTATTGACCGGCGAAGGTAAGTGACTGCTCACATTTTTCAGATCGCCGTTGATGTCAACCTTATAGTTCGCATTGCCATGGTACGGCAGTTCGATAGCGACCTTGCCCTCCCACGGTACGCTGCCGCTCAGCGCCTCGTTGACGGCTTTTGGCAGCAGCCCGGTATGCGATGGCTGCCAGTTGGCGTTCATCCCGACGTCCACCAGAAACGCTTTTTCGCCTTCCCGGGTGGAAAAATTGAGATTCAGCGGCTGATGAAACCAGGTCGCGCTTAACGTTTCGCTATTGAGATCGCCATTCACGAAGCTGAAATTCCCGCTCAGGTTTTGCAGAGTGGTGTCTAACGGCTTGATAAACAGATTGTTATTCTGCAGACGCACTTCGCCTTTCGCGGTGGTCATTTCGCCATCTAAAGGGATATTGAGATGTAAGCGAGCGCTCACATCCCCGTCCAGCTGCAGGGAATCCAGCGCCGCTCCCAGGGTCTCTTTCAGCGGCGTGGTGTTGAAATAAGGTCCCACTTCTTTGCCCGGACCTTTGATATCGGCATCAATCAGCAGCTTTTCAGCGGCATAGTCCGGGATCGCGGCATCGAGATTGCTGGCGGTGACATTGCCGAGCATCGCTTTATCCGCCCGCATCCACAGCCCGTTATTGATAAAGTTGAGATCGATGTTCAGCCCGGTCAGCGCCGGCCAGTCCGGCTGGAAAGCAAAAGTAGCATTCTTCAGCGGGACATAAACCTGGAACTGCCCTTCATTGTGCGGGTAAGGGAAAAGATGCGGATTGCCGCCATACACCAGCGTCGCATCGCGAGCCTGTCCGGCTTTAATCGCGCCGCTGAGATAGTCCACCAGAGCCTTGCCCATCAGGTTTTCCGGGAAGTAGCGCCATGCCTGGCCGCCGTCATTGGTGCTGATGCCCGCCAGAATGCCCAGCCAGGGATCATCTCCCTGCGGTTGCAGATAGCGGAAGCCGCCGCGGGCGCGGACACCCGTCGCCTGCACGTCAATATCGCGGCCATCAAGCATAAACCCTTTGTCGTTTTTCACCCAGCTGAGGGTGGCTTCGCCAGCGGCGATCTCCAGCGGGGCGCGGAAAACACCGGTATAAGGCATCAGCGCCTGCGTCATGCGGGCGCGCAGTTCCCCGTGCTCAACGCTGCCATTCAGACTGCCGGAAAAGTGTTCCGCTCCCGGCAGGAGTTTCCACTGCTTCCATGCCAGATCGCTCCACTGCGCCTGAAAGCGCGTTTTCTCCGTCGCCTGCAGGGGAATATCGAGCGCCAGCAGGTTGATTTTGCCGCTGGGCTGCGTGGTGCGCCAGAGCTCGCTCAGAGAAGGCGCCAGCTTATCGGCGAAGGGCTGTAATCCGCTGAGGCCGCTGAGGGTTAAGTTGCTGGCACGAATGCGTAATTCATCGCTACGCTGATGGTCGTCGCCACCGACGTCCTGCGCCGGGATCCAGGCCATCGCCAGCGCGCCGCTTGGCCAGGGTTTATCGTCGATAGCGATCCGCGTATCGGGAATGTAGAAGCCCCAGCTCTGCTTGTCGTGGGAGAGATGCGCCGTCAGGTTATCCACTGACAGGTGATGAACTTCGTCATCCCCCTGCCAGCTGGCGCCCCCTTTTTTCAGCCATACATCACCGCTGGCCACATCGCCTTTTTCAATGGTCATCCAACCTTCAAGGCTGAAGCGGGCGCTCTTCAGAGCGATATTGTCCTGCATCCAGCGGCCGAGCCACGGTTTGACGTCAATATCATCCGCCTGCAACCAGACTCGCCCTTTATTCAGCAGCCCATCCTCATCGCGGAGATCCATCCGCACCTGCATCACGCCATGCTGGCCGGTGAGACTGGAGAGGCTAAGCTGCCCCTCGGCGCGGTGACGGTTCCTGCCGTTAAGCCAGGTCAGCTGCGGGACTGCCAGCTCCGCCCGCTGACCGGAAATGGTCAGGAAGCTCAGATGGCTGTCGCGCAGGGTAAAGTGGTCGAACTGACGTAAAAAGAGATCGCTGATGCGGTCGGTTTTCAGGCTTTCGCCGCCGTCATTGGTCTGAATAGGGGTGTTGGTATGAACCTGCAGCTGCCAGAAGGTGAGATCGCGGAACTGCCAGCGCATATGCAGCAAACTCTGCCAGACGTCCAGCGCCAGGGTCACGCGCTTCACCGCCATTTTGCCGCCGTCTTTCAGACCGACCTGAATATCACGGACATCTAACGTCGGACCAAAATTTTGCCAGCTGGCCGTGATCTGCGAGGCATCCACCGGCGTGCCGGTAAGTGTGGAAATCTTCTCCAGCAGCTGCGGACGCCAGGCGTCAAGCTGCGGCAACACGAGACGCAAGCCACTCACCAGCAGCGCGACGATAACAATCAATGTTGCCACGGTGAGCAATAAAATCCCGGGCAGTCGCCTCACGCCTCTCTCCTTGTCAGCCGCACAATGACGCGGTGTCTTACATCATAACCACATCGAACTGCTCTTGATTATAGAGCGGCTCAATTTGTACCTTGACCTGCTTGCCGACAAAGATTTCCACTTCCGCCAGCGCGTGCGACTCTTCCCCTTTCAGGGTTTCCGCCACCGCAGGGGAAGCATAGACCAGGAAGCGATCGGAATCATAAGCATGATGCACGCGGACGATCTCACGCATAATCTCATAGCATACCGTTTCAACCGACTTTACCGTTCCGCGTCCGTGGCAGGTCGGGCACTCGTTGCACAGCACATGCTCCACGCTTTCACGCGTGCGCTTGCGGGTCATCTCCACCAGTCCCAGTTGCGAGAAGCCATTGATGCTGGTTTTCACCCGATCTTTACTCAGCGCCTGCTCTAAGGAGTGCAGTACCCGTCGACGATGGTCTTCATTGTTCATGTCGATGAAATCAATGATGATAATGCCGCCAAGGTTACGCAAACGCAGCTGGCGGGCTATCGCCTGGGTGGCTTCGATATTGGTATTGAAGATAGTATCGTCAAGATTCCGGTGCCCGACAAACGCCCCGGTATTGATATCAATGGTGGTCATCGCCTCGGTCTGGTCGATGATCAGGTAGCCCCCGGACTTCAGCTCAACCTTACGCTCCAGCGCGCGCTGAATTTCGTTCTCCACATCAAAGAGATCGAAAATCGGCTGGCGGCCGCTGTAGTGTTCCAGCTTGCTGGTCATTTCCGGGATATATTCAGCGGTGAACTCAAGCAACGCCTCATAGGTCAGGCGAGAGTCGACGCGAATACGGTCGAGATGCGCATCGGCAAAATCACGCAGCACGCGCTGAGCCAGGGCCAGCTCACCGTACAGCTGATAACGGGTCTGGTTGCGCTTTTTGCGCTCCATTACCTTAGTCCATACGCGCTTCAGATAGGCGGCATCGGCGGCCATTTCCTGCTCGTGAACCCCTTCCGCAGCGGTGCGAATGATAAACCCGCCCTGCTCATCACAGTAATCTGCGACGACCTTTTTCAACCGCTCACGCTCGGCTTCGCTTTCAATCCGTTGGGATACTCCCACGTGGGAGGCGCCTGGCATAAACACCAGATAACGGGAAGGCAGGGTGATATCTGTGGTCAGACGCGCGCCTTTGGTGCCCAGCGGATCTTTGACCACCTGGACCATCAGGTCCTGGCCCTGGCGCACCAGCTCCGAAATATCGCGTACGGTAAACTGCTTTTGCTCCTCACCGGCGACACATTCGGTATGCGGCATGATATCGGAGGCGTGGAGGAACGCCGCCTTATCGAGACCAATATCTACAAAAGCCGCCTGCATCCCCGGCAGCACTCGGCTAACACGACCTTTGTAGATATTGCCTACTATTCCGCGTCGCGCTTCACGCTCAATATGGATTTCCTGCAGAATACCGCCATCGATATACGCGACGCGCGTTTCGGATGGCGTTACGTTAACTAATAATTCAGCCGTCATCTTTATCCCTTTTCTTTACGCAGTGAGTTAAAGTTACTGAGCAACTCATACGTTTCCACCAGCGGTAAGCCGACTACGGCGTGATAGCTGCCATTAATCTTCCTGACGAAGCAACCACCCAACCCTTGAATACCGTATGCACCTGCTTTATCTAAAGGCTCGCCGCTGGCCACATAATCGGCGATATCCTGCTCGCTGAGCAGCCGGAAAGTCACTTCCGTGACCACCAGGCAGTCCAGCGTCTGCTGCGTGTCTGCCAGCGCCACCGCCGTCATGACCTGATGCGTTTGGCCGGAAAGCAGACGCAGCATCGCGGCAGCGTGTTCAGCGTCGCGCGGTTTTTCCAGCACTTCGCCGTTAAGAATGACTATCGTATCCGCTCCCAGCACCGGTAAATCGCGCGATGCCATCGCCACTCCGGCCTGCGCTTTTTCGCGCGCCAGGCGGACAACATAATGCTCGGCGCTCTCCTGCGGCTGGCGTTGTTCCTCGATACCAGGAACCAGACGTTCGAAAGTGAGACCAAGCTGAGTCAGCAGTTCCTGCCGACGCGGGGAACCAGAAGCAAGATACAGAGTTGTCATATCAACCTTATTGCACTGCAAATTGCTGACGCACTTTGCGCATCAGCAGGAAGAGCCATGGCCAGAGGACACCATTTACTACACTACTCCAGAATACTTCCGGACGGAAAGAGACGTTGATCACTAAAAACTCTGCCCAGAAAACAATGATATCCACGGCCAGGGATAACAGCATCACCACCAGCGCCTGTTGCCACAGCGCCAGGTTACGGAACAGCTGATACTTCAGCGCGACCAGATAGGCGATGATGCTTAAGGACAGGGCGCGAACGCCCAGCGTCGAGCCGCTAATGAGATCAAGAATAGCCCCCATCACGAAGCCCGTCCCTACGTTCACCCGATGCGGCAGGGCGAGGATCCAGTACAGCAGGATCAATAATACCCAGTTGGGCCGGAAAACGCTGATGTCCGCCGGCCAGGGCATAATTTGCAGCAATAGCGCGATAAGAAACGAGAGCCAGATAACCCAGCGTCCCTGGCTACGGTAACTTGCCACTATTGCCCCCCTGCAGGCAGAGACGGCTGCGATGGCGTCAGCCCGGTGGCTGGCGCTGGCATCTGCGGCCCCATCGCATCCGGCGCAGGCAGTACCTGCGGCATCATCTGCATCAGGCGTTCGTTAGCCACACGATGGACCTCTTCCGGGGTCATCGGGTTGGCGCCATTGCGATCGGCGCCCCACAGCAACAGCAGATAACGCAAGCGTTGCAGACCGGCCGTCGGACGTGCCTGAATCACGGTGTAGGCACGCTGAGTGTCCAGCTTCACTGAGGAGACCACGCCAACCGGATACCCTTCCGGGAAGCGGCCGCCGAGACCAGAGGTCACCAGCACATCACCGACGCGAATATCGGTATTCGCCGGCAGATGTTCAAGCTGGAGATCGTCGGTACAGCCGTTACCGGCGGCAATCACGCGAATGTCGTTACGCAGGACCTGGATCGGCAGCGCATGGGTGGCATCACAGATCAGCAGCACCCGGCTGGTCATTTTCGCCACCGCTACCACCTGCCCCACCACGCCTTTATCGCTGATAACCGGCTGGCCTTCGTAAACGCCGTTAACGCTGCCCTTATCGATAACGACCTGATCGCTGTAGGGATCGTTAACCGTTGAGATGACCTGCGTCACCATTTTTTGTTCGTCCTGGCGCAGCGGCGAGCCAAGCAGTTCCCGCAGACGCGCGTTCTCCTGCTTGTACTGGCCCAGCATCAGCAGATCGCTGTTTTTCAGCAACAGCTCCTGACGCAGCGCGCGATTTTCCAGTTCGAGCTGATCGCGGGTCGCCAGCGTTTGCGATACGCTGTCGAGCAGTTCCCGGGGACCATTAGAGACAAAGTAGAAAGGGCTGACGGCTGTATCCATGTACGTTCTGATCTGACTGAACGTACCCAGGCGGCTGTCGGCGATAATTACGCCAAGCGCCACCAGCACCGCCAGAATAAGGCGAATCTGTAGCGAGGGGCCACGGCTAAAAATTGGCTTCATAGGCTATGCGTATTCTCGTGTCAGTAAAGACCAGGGGCAGCCGTTAAGCCACCCCAGACCTTCAGGCTGACTACTCTTCGCTAAACAGGTCGCCGCCGTGCATGTCGATCATTTCCAGCGCCTTGCCGCCGCCACGCGCTACGCAGGTCAGCGGATCTTCAGCAACCACGACTGGAATACCGGTTTCTTCCATTAACAGACGGTCCAGGTTACGCAGCAGCGCACCACCGCCGGTGAGAACCATCCCGCGTTCGGAGATATCAGAAGCCAGTTCCGGCGGGCACTGCTCAAGGGCAACCATAACCGCACTCACGATGCCGGTCAGTGGCTCCTGCAGCGCTTCAAGAATTTCGTTTGAGTTCAGGGTGAAGCCGCGTGGAACGCCTTCCGCCAGGTTACGGCCGCGAACTTCGATTTCACGCACTTCATCGCCCGGATAAGCCGAACCGATTTCGTGTTTGATACGCTCAGCGGTCGCTTCACCGATCAGGGAACCGTAGTTACGACGCACATAATTAATCACGGCTTCGTCGAAACGGTCACCGCCGATACGCACGGAAGAAGAGTAAACCACGCCGTTCAGGGAGATAACCGCGACTTCAGTAGTACCGCCGCCGATATCGACAACCATAGAACCGGTCGCTTCAGAAACCGGTAAGCCTGCGCCAATCGCTGCCGCCATCGGCTCTTCGATCAGGAAGACTTCACGAGCGCCAGCGCCCTGCGCGGATTCACGGATCGCACGACGCTCAACCTGGGTGGCGCCAACCGGTACGCACACCAGCACGCGCGGGCTCGGGCGCATAAAGCTGTTGCTGTGCACTTGTTTGATAAAGTGCTGCAGCATCTTTTCCGTCACGAAGAAGTCAGCGATGACGCCGTCCTTCATCGGGCGAATCGCCGCGATATTACCCGGGGTACGGCCGAGCATCTGCTTCGCTTCATGACCTACGGCGGCGACGCTTTTCGGCGATCCGGCACGATCCTGACGAATGGCCACCACGGAAGGCTCATTCAATACGATGCCTTGTCCTTTTACGTAAATAAGGGTATTCGCGGTACCCAGGTCAATGGACAGGTCATTGGAAAACATGCCACGAAATTTTTTTAACATACTAAGGGATAATCCTGAAAGCTGGGGCGGAAAACAAAATCCGCTTACTTTACCAACCACACGCAGCAGCGACAAGGCGCAAAAATCACCTGCTGCGGTGAAAATTAGTGCAGTTCATTTCCTTTGTTACAAATTTTTCCGACTCCGTTCATTGCTGAAATCTTCAGCAGCGCTCCACGCCTGAATTTGTAACCTGTCAAAGGAGGGTCACTGGCATTTACATTGCGATGATCCGGCGGGTAGACAAGCACACCCCCTTCACGATGGCGCGCGTTATTCTACGTGAAATCACGCTAAACGGCAGATCAAACCGAGTATCTTTGCGAATATTTTTTCACATTTGTGTCAAGTAGCTGTGAGGCCGCAAAAAATTCCCCCTGACCGCCTGTGACACCGCATTGGGACAGCACCAACCACTCGCTGCGGCTACGTACGCCAGTCGCAAAAACTTGCATAGGCATGCCTTTGCAGGCTTCCACCAGACTTTGCACCAGTAGCTGGTTCTCGCTGCGCTTTTCAATGTTGCGCGCCAGCCCAGGATGCAGTTTGATCAACTCCGCATCCAACTGCTTGATCCAGCTGGTTCCCACCAGGGTTAACCCCGCCTGAACGACCGCCACCCGAACACCCAGAGCGTTAACTAATCGCATAACCGGCTGTAGACGGCCGATATATTGACAAACATCTGCCTCTGCAAGTTCAAAAATAATCCGCTGACGCTGCGATTTTTCACACTGCATCAGGGCATCGCGCAGCCAGCGCTGGAAACGAGGACGGATCAGCGACTCCACCGACAGTTGTAACGCCAGGTTTTCTTCAGGCCAGAAGCCTAAAAATGGCAGCAGGCGCGTTACCTGCAGGCGGTCATACTCCTCCGCCAGACCAAACTGCAGCACCATCGGCATGTACTCGGCCGCAATCACCTCTTCTTTACCGTCGTACATCCGGGACATCAGTTCTCGGTGATGCACCCGCCCATCTCGGGTAACGGCAGGTTTTTGGTACAGCCGCGGTCCCCCGCGGCTCAGCATCTGTTCGATCAGCGTCCGCCAGCGCACGTTGCCGCGGCCTTTCTCCGGAAGGGTGTCATCATAAACCGACCAACTGTTGCTGCCCTGCAGCACCGCGTTGCGCGTTGCCGCTTCCGCATGTTCCATCACCTGCGCTGTCGATTGCCCGCTGCGGAAAGCACAGATACCGATGTGCATCATATCGTCACGATCGAGAATGCGCGTTGGCGGCAGCGCGTCCATGGCTTTCAGCAACAGCCCGGCGATGCTATCCGCCTCTTTTAACGTGCGGTGCGGCAGCAGTACGGCGAAGTCACTACGGTGATAACGCGCCAGTAGCGCGCCGGGATAACGCATAATAAAGGTAGAGAGCAGGTTGATAAGCGTGAAGTAATGCTCTTCAGCCGCCGCTCGTCCCCAGTTGTCCCGCAGCAGATCGAACTCCGGCAGACGGATCATCATGACGATGCCGTAGGCGCCCACTTTCTCCTGGTCTTCCAGCAGCGTGGCCAGCTGATTATCAAAGAACAGGCGGTTATTCAGACCCGTTTTAGAATCCTGTGCCGCATAGGAGCGAATCAGCGTATCCATACGGCTGCGCTGATCGCTGGCAAACTGCAGCTCCGACAGCAGCATATCCAGCGCGCTGCTGGTGCTGGCCGGCCATTCATAGACCGATCCGCGCACCTGCGGCCCGCGCTCGCCGCTCAGGATGCGCGTGGAACGCAGCTCAAGCAGCTCCTGGCCAGCCAGCTGGCGGCGGATCCAGCGGACGGCGAAGAAAATAATCACCACCATGAAGCCGATGGAGATCGACAGCGGGGCCGTGATCGACAGCGAGCGGAAATAGTTCACCATCGGGTCGATGTAGACCAGATGCAGAGTGATACCAGGGTGTTTCAGTGACGGGACCGTGATCTCACGGAATTGCTCATGGCTGCCCAACGGGCGATAACTGTCGGTTCGGGAGTGGCTGTAGAGTGGTTTGCCGTTAAGCATGAAATCGATATGCACGATCTCGATCGGCGTCATCAGCTCATCCAGCTGTGGCTCAAGCTTATCAAAAGAGGTGGTGATGAGCCGGTTATCCAGCATGGTCGCCACCGCCTGAACCCGGTTTTCGACCTTGTTCTCAATGCCATTATAAAAACTCAGCGAAGCGCCAATCAGCGTGACAAAGATGGTCAGGCTAGTTAGCAGCGTGATAAAGGCTGAGAACTTCGTCGTTAATCGCATCCCTGTGTTAACTCCGCGAGTGAATGACTGCCCGATGAACCATCAGGCTCCCGTGCCGGCGCGCGCCTTGCCGCTAGCATTAACCTTTTAAAGCGCGACGCATACTATCAAAGATGGCGAGTCTGGCAATGGAATGCGTATTATCGGCGAAAGTATGCCGATAGCGAGTATAGTCGGCAGAAAAAATTTGCCAATCATTGCCCACCTGCGGCCTGCGCCAGAAGCGCTTTAATTTTAGACGCAGGATGACAAACCGGCGCCAGCGGCGCAAATTATTACGGCTTTTACCTGCAGACTCGCTTTCCACCCTCTTTGCCCTGATAAAGATGCCGGGTCAAGCGCGGTAAAGGAAACGTCTTGCGCCACTTTCCGATGATTCCTGGAATAGCGCGCGCCAGCCCAGACGACAACAGAAGATCCTAATCTGCAATTTTTCGTGACATATTCGCGATAAATCGTCGTCTCCGTCATGCTTAGGGAAACGCATGACGGAGGACACCATGAAAAGAAAAAAACTGACGGAAGCCGACGTCACGGCCGAATCCGTTTTTATGCTCAAGCGGCGCCAGGTACTGAAAATGCTGGGCATCAGCGCGACTGCCCTCTCGCTTCCCGCTACCGCGCAGGCCGATCTGCTGGACTGGTTTAAAGGCAATGATCGCCCGCCAGCCCCGGCAGGCAAGGCCCTGGACTTTGCTAAACCCGCCGAGTGGCAGGCCAATCTGACGCTCACCCCGGAAGATAAGGTCGCCGGTTACAATAACTTTTATGAATTCGGCCTCGATAAAGCCGATCCGGCGGCGAACGCGGGTAGTCTGCGCACCGATCCCTGGACGCTGACCATTGGCGGTGAAGTGGCGAAGCCGCTGACCCTCGACCATGACGATCTGACCAAACGCTTCCCGCTGGAGGAGCGCATTTATCGTATGCGCTGCGTGGAAGCCTGGTCGATGGTGGTTCCCTGGGTCGGCTTCCCGCTGCATAAATTGTTGGCGCTGGTGGAGCCCACTAGCAACGCGCGTTATGTCGCCTTCAAAACCCTGTATGCCCCGGAGCAAATGCCCGGGCAGAAAGATCGTTTTATCGGCGGGGGGCTCGCTTACCCTTACGTGGAAGGGTTGCGGCTTGACGAAGCCATGCACCCGCTGACGCTGCTCACTGTCGGGGTGTATGGCAAAGCGCTGCCGCCGCAAAACGGCGCGCCGGTCCGCCTGACCGTGCCGTGGAAGTACGGTTTTAAAGGCATTAAATCCATCGTCAGCATTGAGCTGACGCGCGAGCAGCCGCCGACCACCTGGAATCTGGCGGCACCGGACGAATACGGCTTCTTTGCCAACGTTAATCCCCATGTCGATCATCCCCGCTGGTCGCAGGCCAGCGAGCGGTTCATCGGCTCAGGTGGTGTGCTCGACGTGAAGCGTCAGCCGACATTGTTATTTAACGGCTATGCCGACGAAGTGGCCTCACTGTATCGTGGTATGAACTTGCGGGAGAACTTCTAGTGCGTTTCACCGTCAAACAGATCGCCTGGTTGAAAGTCTTACTCCACCTGGCGGGGTTTTTGCCGCTGGTCTGGTTGTTCTGGGCCGGACATCAGGGCTACTTTAGCGCCGACCCGGCCAAGGATATCCAGCACTTTACCGGCAGGATGGCGCTTAAGTTCCTGCTGGCAACGCTGCTGGTATCCCCGCTGGCGCGCTACGCGAAACAGCCATTATTGATTCGCATTCGCCGCCTGTTAGGTCTATGGTGTTTTGCCTGGGCGACGCTGCACCTGACCAGCTATACCTTGCTGGAGCTGGGCATTAACAATCTGACGCTGCTGGGCTCGGAGATTATCAATCGCCCCTATCTGACGTTAGGCATGGTCTGCTGGGTGATCCTGCTGGCACTGGCGGTGACCTCGACGCAGGCAATGCAGCGAAAATTGGGCCGTCGTTGGCAACTTTTGCACAACTTCGTCTATCTGGTGGCGATCCTCGCGCCGATTCACTACCTGTGGTCAGTGAAGATCGTCTCGCCGCAGCCCATCATTTATGCCCTGCTGGCGGTGGTGCTTTTGGCATGGCGTTATAAGAAGTTCCGCCAGTGGTGGCGCTGAATCCGGTAATGTGCAGTTTCCCGCAGATCTTTTATCAACCGCGACTCTTTTTACGATAGCGGTTGATAATCTTCCCTGATAAGACCAGTATTTAGCTGCCAATTGCTACGAAATCGTTATAATGTGCGACTTTGGTTTTCCTGACGGGGTTTTCTGGCCCTGAAAAGGTGACAATGGCGCATTGAAGGTATATGTTGTTTTTTACCCGAAGATGGCAGGAGATCGCCACACGATGGCTGACAATTTTCACATTTTGCTTTTGAATGGTCCAAACATTAACATGCTCGGAACCCGCGAGCCTGAGAAGTATGGCATCCTTTCACTGGCTGAAATTGTTAACCGTTTGACATCTGAGGCAGCGGCGCTGAATGTGAGCCTGGATCACCTGCAGTCCAACGCGGAATATGCGTTAATCGACCGAATTCATCAGGCTAAAGACAACGTGGACTATATCCTGATTAATCCGGCCGCGTTCGCGCATACCAGCGTAGCAATCCGTGACGCTTTGCTTGCCGTGAACATCCCGTTTATCGAGATTCACCTGAGCAACGTGCATGCACGCGAACCCTTCCGCCAGCACTCATATCTGTCTGATGTCGCCGCTGGCGTCATTTGCGGACTGGGGGCGGACGGCTATTCATACGCTTTACAGACGGCGGTAAAACGCCTGTCACAATCACACTAAACAAAGAGTACGGAACCCACTCATGGATATTCGTAAGATTAAAAAACTGATCGAGCTGGTTGAAGAATCAGGTATCTCCGAACTGGAAATTTCTGAAGGCGAAGAGTCTGTTCGCATCAGCCGCTCTGCACCGGTCGCAAGCTATCCGGTTATGCAGCAGGCTTATGCTGCGCCGATGATGCAGCCTCAGGCGCCAGCCGCTGCTGCACCTGCTGCCGCAGTTGAAGCGCCGGCAAAAGCGGAAATCAGTGGTCACATCGTACGTTCCCCGATGGTTGGTACTTTCTATCGTACGCCAAGCCCGGACGCGAAAGCGTTTGTGGAAGTTGGCCAGAAAGTTAACGTGGGCGACACCCTGTGCATCGTCGAAGCGATGAAAATGATGAACCAGATCGAAGCCGACAAAGCCGGCGTGGTGAAAGCCATTCTGATCGAAAGCGGCCAACCGGTAGAATTCGACGAGCCGCTGGTAGTTATCGAGTAACGAGGCGAACATGCTGGATAAAATTGTCATCGCTAACCGTGGCGAGATCGCATTGCGCATCCTGCGTGCCTGTAAAGAACTGGGCATCAAGACCGTCGCTGTGCACTCCACCGCGGATCGCGATCTAAAACACGTATTGTTAGCGGATGAGACGGTCTGTATTGGCCCGGCTCCGTCCGTAAAAAGCTATCTCAACATCCCGGCTATCATCAGCGCGGCGGAAATCACCGGCGCGATAGCGATTCACCCGGGTTATGGTTTCCTCTCCGAGAACGCCAACTTTGCCGAGCAGGTTGAGCGCTCCGGCTTTATCTTCATCGGTCCGAAAGCCGACACTATCCGCCTGATGGGCGACAAGGTGTCCGCGATCACTGCGATGAAGAAAGCCGGCGTCCCGACCGTTCCTGGTTCTGACGGCCCGCTGACCGACGATATGGACGCTAACCGCGCCCATGCCAAACGCATTGGTTATCCGGTGATCATCAAAGCCTCCGGCGGCGGCGGTGGTCGCGGTATGCGCGTTGTGCGTAGCGACGCTGAACTGGCGCAGTCTATCTCCATGACCAAAGCGGAAGCGAAAGCGGCTTTCAATAACGACATGGTCTACATGGAGAAATACCTGGAAAATCCTCGCCACATCGAGATCCAGGTACTGGCGGACGGTCAGGGTAACGCTATCTATCTGGCAGAGCGTGACTGCTCCATGCAGCGTCGTCACCAGAAAGTGGTCGAAGAAGCGCCGGCGCCGGGCATCACCCCGGAACTGCGTCGCTACATCGGCGAGCGTTGCTCGAAAGCCTGTGTGGATATCGGCTACCGCGGGGCGGGTACGTTCGAGTTCCTGTTCGAAAACGGCGAGTTCTACTTCATTGAAATGAACACCCGTATTCAGGTAGAACACCCGGTTACCGAAATGATCACTGGCGTTGACCTGATCAAAGAGCAGCTGCGTATTGCAGCCGGCCAGCCGCTGTCCATCAAGCAGGATGAAGTGGTCGTCAGAGGCCATGCGGTGGAATGCCGTATCAACGCCGAAGACCCGAACACCTTCCTGCCGAGCCCGGGTAAAATTACCCGCTTCCACGCGCCGGGCGGTTTTGGTGTGCGCTGGGAGTCTCATATCTACGCCGGTTACACCGTACCGCCGTACTATGACTCCATGATCGGTAAGCTGATCTGCTACGGCGAAAGCCGTGACGTGGCGATTGCCCGCATGAAGAATGCGCTGCAGGAGCTGATCATCGATGGCATCAAAACCAACGTTGATCTGCAGATGCGCATTATGAGCGACGAGAACTTCCAGCATGGTGGTACTAACATCCACTATCTGGAGAAAAAGCTCGGACTGCAGGAAAAATAATCCTGTATTCGCTGCAAAAGGCCGGTTAATCCGGCCTTTTTTCTTTTTCTCTCCCCTCGACTTTTCCATGCGGTACAATCCCCGCTTTCTTCATCCTCAAGGGACAAAAAATGGACAAACGTTTTGTTCAGGCCCATAAAGAAGCGCGCTGGGCGCTGTGGCTGACCCTTCTCTATCTTGCCGCCTGGCTGGCGGCGGCCTATCTGCCGGGCGTCGGTATCGGTTTTACCGGCCTGCCGCATTGGTTTGAAATGGCCTGCCTGCTGGTGCCGCTGCTGTTTATTCTGCTGTGCTGGGCGATGGTGCGTTTTATCTTCCGTGATATCTCTCTGGAGGATAACGATGCAGCTTGAGATTATCGTGGTGCTGATCGCTTACCTGTTTGTCGTCTTCGGACTGTCGATTTACGCGATGCGTAAACGCAGTACCGGGAACTTCCTTAGCGAGTATTTCCTCGGCAGTCGATCGATGGGGGGGTTTGTCTTAGCCATGACCCTCACCGCCACCTATATTAGCGCCAGCTCATTTATAGGCGGCCCCGGCGCCGCCTATAAATATGGGCTGGGTTGGGTACTGTTAGCGATGATCCAGGTACCGACGATCTGGCTTTCTCTTGGGATCCTCGGTAAAAAATTCGCGATCCTGGCACGCCGCTATAATGCGATCACCCTGAACGACATGCTGCAAGCTCGCTACCAAAACCGCGCGGTGGTGTGGATTGCCAGCGTCAGCCTGCTGGTCGCTTTTGTCGGCGCCATCGCCGTACAGTTTATCGGCGGCGCGCGCCTGCTGGAGACTGCCGCCGGGATCAAGTACGAAACCGGGCTGCTGATCTTTGGGATCACCATCGCACTGTATACCGCTTTCGGTGGTTTCCGCGCCAGCGTACTTAACGATACGATGCAGGGGATGGTGATGTTGATCGGCACGATCGTCCTGCTGGTCGGCGTGGTACATGCCGCCGGTGGCCTGCATCAGGCGGTAGATACGCTGCAGCGGATCGACCCACAGCTGGTATCGCCGCACGGCGCGGATGATATCCTGACCCCCACCTTTATGACCTCATTCTGGGTGCTGGTTTGCTTCGGCGTTATCGGCCTGCCGCATACCGCCGTGCGCTGTATCTCCTATAAAGACAGCAAAGCCGTGCACCGCGGGATTGTGATTGGCACGATCGTCGTGGCGATTCTGATGTTCGGCATGCATCTCGCCGGCGCTCTTGGCCGTGCCGTTCTGCCGGATCTGACCGTTCCCGATCAGGTGATCCCCACCTTGATGGTCCAGGTGCTGCCGCCGTGGGCTGCAGGACTGTTTTTAGCCGCGCCGATGGCGGCGATTATGTCGAACGTGAACGCCCATTTACTGCAGGCATCGGCTACGATCATTAAAGATCTGTGGCTCAGCGCGCAGCCGACAAAAAAACGCAATGAGCAGAAGCTCAAGCGGATCTCAACGATCGCCACCTTAGTGCTGGGTATATTAATGATGCTGGCCGCCTGGCGGCCGCCGGAAATGATTATCTGGCTCAATCTGCTGGCCTTTGGCGGCCTGGAAGCGGTGTTCTTATGGCCGCTGGTGCTGGGCCTCTACTGGGAGCGGGCAAACGCTGCCGGGGCGCTCAGCGCGATGTTGGTGGGCGGCGTGCTGTATGCCGTGCTCGCGACGTTTCATATTCAGTACCTGGGCTTCCATCCTATCGTGCCCTCGCTGCTGCTAAGTTTGTTGGCTTTTGTCGTCGGGAACCGTTTCGGCCAGCCCGTCCCGCCAGCCCCTGTTATGACTACTGATAAATAAAGAGTTTTGCTATGCCTTGGATCCAACTAAAACTGAATACCACCGGCGCGAACGCTGAAGCGCTGAGCGATGCGCTGATGGAGGCCGGAGCGGTCTCCATCACTTTCCAGGACACTCACGACACGCCGGTATTCGAGCCGCTGCCGGGTGAAACCCGTTTATGGGGCGATACCGATGTTATCGGCCTGTTCGATGCAGAAAGCGACATGAACGAAGCGGTTGCCATCCTTGAACAGCATCCGCTCCTCGGCGCCGGCTTTGCGCATAAGATCGAGCAACTGGAAGATAAAGACTGGGAGCGCGAGTGGATGGATAACTTCCACCCGATGCGTTTCGGTGAGCGCCTGTGGATTTGTCCGAGCTGGCGCGATGTCCCCGATGAGAACGCGGTCAACGTGATGCTTGATCCGGGACTGGCCTTTGGTACCGGCACCCATCCGACTACCGCCATGTGTCTGCAGTGGCTCGACGGTCTTGACCTGCAGGGCAAAACCGTTATCGATTTTGGCTGCGGTTCCGGCATCCTGGCGATTGCCGCCCTGAAACTGGGCGCCGCTAAAGCTATCGGAATTGATATCGACCCTCAGGCCATCCAGGCCAGCCGTGATAACGCCCAGCGTAATGGCGTCTCAGAGCGCCTTGAACTTTATCTGCCGCAGGATCAGCCAGAAGCCATGAAAGCCGATGTGGTGGTCGCCAACATCCTGGCCGGCCCGTTACGTGAGCTGGCCCCGTTAATCAGCGTGCTGCCGGTTACAGGCGGTCTGCTGGGTCTTTCCGGCATTCTGGCAAGCCAGGCGGAAAGCGTCTGCGATGCCTACGCCCCGCTCTTCACCCTCGACCCGGTGGTGGAGAAAGAGGAGTGGTGCCGGATTACCGGCCGGAAAAACTAAGCACCATGCGGCCCGCGGGCCGCATTTTTGTTTCCAGTAGCCACCAAATAATGCCTGGAAATGAGAGGCAGATCGCACTACAGCGTACTTTTTTGACTACAAAAACAGCGTTTTATGCCGCCAGGTAGCGAGTTTATCTAAGAAAAATCGAGAAGTTTTATGATTTTATAAATGGACACAAATTACTCATCATCCATTAAAGTAATGATTAATATAAGTATTTATTCATCTCTTTTACGCTAGTCCCGGATTCATTGATCTGCAACAGAGGATTGCTCAAAGTTTGGCCTTTCATCTCGTGCAAAAAATGCGTAATATACGCCGCCTTGCAGTCACAGTATGGTCATTTCTTAACTCATGCGCATCGGACACCACCAGCTCAGAAATCGCCTGATCGCAGCACCCATGGCTGGCATTACTGACAGACCATTCAGGACGCTGTGCTACGAGATGGGAGCAGGTTTAACCGTTTCTGAGATGATGTCCTCTAACCCACAGGTGTGGGAGAGTGACAAGTCCCGTTTACGGATGGTGCATATCGATGAGCCCGGTATTCGTACCGTGCAAATCGCCGGTAGCGTACCGGAAGAGATGGCTGCAGCCGCGCGGATTAACGTGGAAAGTGGTGCCCAGATTATAGATATCAATATGGGATGCCCGGCGAAAAAGGTGAATCGCAAGCTTGCAGGTTCAGCCCTCTTGCAGTACCCCGAGCAGGTGAAGTCAATCCTGACGGCGGTCGTCAACGCGGTGGACGTTCCTGTGACACTCAAGATTCGCACCGGTTGGGAACCGGAACACCGTAACTGCGTAGAGATTGCCCAACTGGCCGAAGAGTGTGGCATTCAGGCTCTGACTATTCACGGACGCACCCGCGCCTGCTTGTTTAACGGAGACGCTGAGTACGACAGTATTCGGGCAGTTAAGCAGAAAGTTTCCATTCCGATTATCGCGAATGGTGACATTACTGACCCGCTTAAAGCCAGAGCTGTGCTCGACTATACAGGGGCTGATGCCCTGATGATAGGCCGTGCAGCTCAGGGAAGACCCTGGATCTTTCGGGAAATCCAGCATTATCTGGACACTGGAGAGCTGCTGCCCCCGCTGCCACTGGCAGAGGTTAAGCGCTTGCTTTGTGCGCACGTTCGGGAATTGCATGACTTTTACGGTCAGGCAAAAGGGTACCGAATCGCGCGTAAACACGTCTCCTGGTATCTTCAGGAACATGCTCCAGATGACCAGTTTCGGCGCACATTCAACGCCATTGAGGATGCCAGCGAACAGCTGGAGGCGTTGGAGGCATACTTCGAAAATTTTGCGTAATAGAAATAAAGAGCTGACAGAACTATGTTCGAACAACGCGTAAATTCTGACGTACTGACCGTTTCTACCGTTAACTCTCAGGATCAGGTAACTCAAAAACCCCTGCGTGACTCGGTTAAACAGGCACTGAAGAACTATTTTGCTCAACTGAACGGTCAGGATGTGAATGACCTGTATGAGCTGGTACTGGCTGAAGTTGAACAGCCCCTGTTGGACATGGTGATGCAATACACCCGTGGTAACCAGACCCGCGCAGCCCTGATGATGGGCATCAACCGCGGTACACTGCGTAAAAAACTGAAAAAATACGGCATGAACTGATACTAGTCAGTTGCTTGCTTGATATAAAAGGCGCTCTTCGGCATGGGGAAGCGCCTTTTTTATTATCTGCGCCAGCAGGACACGTTACTGATTGACCACCCGCAGTACAGGCTCCTGCGATAAACGTGCAGCACAGACCACCGCCATAATATTATCCACCAGCGCAGGTGCCTGCTGATAAAGATCGAAACGTTGTGGATCGAGCAGCCAGTTTTTAATCAAGCCGGAAAAGGCGCTATGTAAAACAATTAATATCACGTCGACATTTGTTTCGGCTGGCAATATATTGTTACGTACACAGTGCTGCAGAATCCCACCAATAACGGAATAGTTAAATCCAATACGTTGGCGAATTTCGCTTTCCGATAACATATCGCTGGCAAACTCACAGCGTTGATAAAGAATTTGCATCAGGGCACGCTGGCGAGGATTCTCAGCAATATAGCGTAGCCCGGCAATAAATCGCTGCCGCAAATCATTTAAGGGCTCCTTCTCATTCATTGTCGCCAGGCTTTGCTGAATCAAATCCCTGAGCGGTGGCTGTTGCTGCCACATCTCATTAAACAGCGCCGTCTTACTGGCAAAATGCCAGTACACGGCGCCGCGAGTCACCCCCGCCGCATCAGCGATATCCGTCAGGGTCGTGTTGGCCACCCCCCGCAGGGCGAACTGCTGGATCGCGGATTCAATCAGGAGCTGCCGCGTGCGCAGCGCCTCCTCTTTGGTTTTTCTCGCCATATAAGATCTCAGTTCCCGATTAACAGGCAATATAGATTTTTCTGAAGATCCCTTAATCTAACATTTGGTGCACAATATTATTTAGCAAAAATGCAGACAAGTTAATTCTGATGTAGAAAACTAACGAATCATCTTAATGAATATTAATAGCCAACTCATTCATTAAAATAATGTCTGTTTATTATGTTTTACAATTGAGATAAATAGCAAAAACAGAACGACCATTTTTTTGTTTTTGCGTGCCTTGCTGAACGTTTAAAAATAAGTATCCCTTACATCCAGCGACGTTTATTTGTAGGATGGCAAACTGCTTTTTGACTCCCTCTTTCTTTCACAGATTCGCCGCCGAATTTGGTACGTAATCTATAAGGAACCGCAATGACAACTCACGCCAGAGTGACACTTTTATCCGGTTTAATTATCTCGGCCTTATTGCTTACCGGCTGCGATAATTCGGGCAACCCGCAACCCCATGCACAGGCACCGCAGGTGACGGTCCATATCGTGCACAGTGCACCGTTGTCGGTCACCACCGAACTGCCAGGCCGTACCTCTGCTTTTCGCGTGGCGGAAGTCCGCCCCCAGGTGAGCGGTATCATCCTGAAGCGTAACTTTGTTGAAGGAAGTGATGTCGAAGCAGGTCAGTCGCTCTATCAGATCGATCCGGCAACCTATCAGGCTGCCTGGAACAGTGCGAAAGGCGATGAGGCCAAGGCCGAAGCCGCAGCCGCCATCGCCCATTTGACGGTGAAACGCTATGTTCCGCTGCTGGGGACCAAATATATCAGCCAGCAGGAATACGATCAGGCGGTGGCCACCGCCCGCCAGGCCGATGCCGACGTCATCGCCACCAAAGCCGCCGTAGACACCGCCCGTATCAACCTGGCCTACACCAAAGTGACCTCCCCCATAAGCGGGCGCATCGGCAAATCGAGCGTCACCGAGGGCGCGCTGGTCACCAACGGTCAATCGGATGCCCTGGCCACCGTCCAGCAGCTCGATCCCATCTATGTTGACGTGACGGAGTCCAGCAATGACTTTATGCGCCTTAAGCAGGAAAGCCTGCAGCGCGGCGGTGATACAAAAAGCGTTGAGCTGGTGATGGAGAACGGTCAGGCCTATCCGCTTAAAGGGTCGCTGCAGTTCTCTGACGTCACTGTCGATGAAAGCACGGGCTCTATCACGCTACGCGCTATCTTCCCTAACCCGCAGCATGCCCTGCTGCCGGGGATGTTCGTCCGCGCTCGCATAGACGAAGGTGTCGATCCGCAGGCCATCCTGGTGCCGCAGCAAGGAGTGACCCGCACGCCGCGGGGCGATGCCTCCGTGATGCTGGTGAATGACAAAAACCAGGTTGAAACCCGGGAAGTGGTCGCGACTCAGGCCGTTGGCGATAAATGGCTCATCACCAACGGGCTGAAGCCGGGCGATAAAGTGATTGTCAGCGGCTTACAGAAAGTCCGTCCTGGCGTCACCGTCAAAGCGGAAGCGGAGCGTGCGGCACCGGCCGCACAATAAGGATACCCAGCCATGCCTAAGTTTTTTATCCATCGACCGGTCTTCGCCTGGGTGCTGGCCATCATTATGATGATTGCCGGCGGCCTGGCCATCCTGCAGCTACCGATAGCGCAGTATCCAACGATTGCGCCCCCTGCGGTGGCGATCTCCGCCACCTACCCTGGTGCAGACGCGCAAACCGTACAGGATACGGTCACTCAGGTTATCGAACAGAATATGAACGGTATCGACAACCTGATGTATATGTCGTCGACCAGCGACTCCGCTGGCTCGGTAACCATTACGCTCACCTTTAAGTCCGGCACCGATCCGGATATCGCCCAGGTGCAGGTGCAAAACAAACTGCAGCTGGCTACGCCGCTGCTGCCTCAGGAAGTACAGCAGCAAGGGATTAGCGTCGAAAAATCCAGCAGCAGCTTCCTGCTGGTTGCCGGCTTTATCTCTGATAACCCGGCGACCAATCAGGACGATATTTCTGACTATGTTGCCTCCAACGTAAAAGACCCTATCAGCCGCCTCAATGGTGTGGGCGATGTGCAGCTGTTCGGCGCACAGTACGCCATGCGCGTCTGGCTGGATGGCAATCTGCTAAATAAATACAACCTCACGCCGGTCGACGTCATCAATGCGCTAAAGGTTCAGAACGATCAGATCGCCGCCGGTCAGCTGGGCGGTACGCCGGCGCTGAAAGGCCAGCAGCTGAACGCGTCGATCATTGCCCAGACTCGGCTTAAAGATCCGCAGGAGTTTGGCAAGGTCACACTGCGGGTCAATGCCGATGGCTCAGTGGTCCATCTGAAAGACGTCGCCCGCATTGAGCTGGGGGGAGAGAACTACAACGTCGTCGCGAGAATTAACGGTAAACCCGCCTCTGGTCTGGGTATTAAGCTCGCGACCGGCGCCAACGCGCTGGATACTGCCACCGCGATTAAAGCGAAGCTGGCCGAGCTGCAGCCCTACTTCCCTCAGGGTATGAAGGTTGTCTATCCATACGATACGACCCCTTTCGTCAAAATCTCCATCCATGAAGTGGTAAAAACGCTTTTTGAGGCAATTATCCTCGTCTTTCTTGTCATGTATCTGTTCCTGCAGAACATGCGCGCAACGCTCATTCCGACGATTGCCGTTCCTGTCGTGCTATTGGGTACCTTTGCGGTACTGTCGATGTTTGGCTACTCCATCAACACCCTGACGATGTTTGGCATGGTGCTGGCGATAGGCCTGCTGGTCGATGACGCCATCGTGGTGGTGGAAAACGTCGAACGTGTAATGGTTGAGGAGAAGCTCTCGCCAAAAGAAGCGACAGAAAAGTCGATGTCGCAGATCCAGGGGGCGCTGGTGGGTATCGCCATGGTGCTCTCTGCGGTATTCGTCCCGATGGCCTTTTTCGGCGGATCGACTGGCGCAATTTATCGTCAATTTTCGATCACCATTGTCTCCGCCATGGCGCTCTCCGTGCTGGTTGCGCTGGTGCTGACGCCGGCGCTCTGCGCCACGTTGTTGAAGCCAGCCTCAGCCGAACACCATGAGAAAAAAGGATTTTTCGGCTGGTTTAACGCCCGCTTCGACCAGAGCGTCAATCACTATACCAACAGCGTTAGCGGTATTCTGCGTGGAACAGGCCGTTATCTGGTGATCTACCTGGTGATAGTCGTGGGGATGGCCGTGTTGTTCATGCGTTTGCCCACGTCCTTTCTGCCCGACGAGGATCAGGGTGTCTTCCTGACCATGATCCAGCTGCCTTCCGGCGCTACCCAGGAGCGCACGCAGAAGGTGCTGGATACCGTAACCGACTACTATCTGCATAACGAGAAGGCCAATGTTGAAAGCGTCTTTACCGTTAACGGCTTCAGCTTCAGCGGCCAGGGGCAAAACTCCGGCATGGCGTTTGTCAGCCTGAAACCCTGGGAAGCGCGTAGCGGTGATGAAAACAACGTTGAGTCGATTATTAAACGAGCCACCGTGGCCTTCAGCCAGATAAAAGACGCCATGGTTTTCCCGTTCAACATGCCGGCCATTATTGAGCTGGGTACCGCCACCGGCTTCGACTTTGAACTGATCGACCAGGGTGGGCTTGGCCATACCGCCCTGACCCAGGCGCGAAACCAACTGCTCGGCATGGTGAAACAGCATCCGGATCAGCTGGTCCGGGTACGGCCCAATGGGCTGGAAGATACGCCGCAGTTCAAACTGGATGTCGATCAGGAAAAAGCGCAGGCGCTGGGCGTATCCCTCTCCGATATCAATGAAACGATATCCGCGGCGCTGGGGGGGTACTACGTCAATGACTTTATCGACCGCGGCCGCGTGAAAAAAGTGTACGTCCAGGCTGATGCCCATTTCCGTATGCTGCCGAGCGACATTAACAACATGTATGTTCGTAGCGCCAACGGCGAAATGGTTCCGTTTTCCGCCTTTGTCACTTCACGCTGGATATATGGCTCGCCACGCCTGGAGCGTTACAACGGTTTGCCATCCATGGAGATCCTCGGTGAAGCCTCGCCAGGCAAAAGTACCGGGGAAGCCATGGCGCTGATGGAACAACTGGCCAGTAAACTGCCGAGCGGCATCGGTTACGACTGGACTGGAATGTCTTACCAGGAACGCCTCTCCGGCAACCAGGCGCCTGCGCTCTATGCCATCTCACTGATCGTCGTCTTCCTGTGCCTGGCGGCGCTGTATGAGAGCTGGTCGATTCCGTTCTCAGTTATGCTGGTTGTGCCATTAGGGGTTATCGGCGCATTATTAGCAGCTTCGCTTAGAGGGTTGAATAATGACGTTTATTTCCAGGTTGGCCTGTTAACGACTATTGGTTTATCTGCGAAGAACGCTATTCTTATTGTCGAGTTCGCTAAAGATCTTATGGATAAAGAAGGGAAAGGCATTATTGAGGCGACCCTGGAAGCATCTCGTATGCGTCTACGCCCTATATTAATGACTTCACTAGCCTTTATTCTCGGGGTCATGCCGCTGGTGATTAGCCATGGTGCCGGTAGCGGGGCTCAGAATGCAGTGGGCACCGGCGTGATGGGCGGGATGCTTACCGCGACACTGCTGGCGATCTTCTTTGTTCCGGTGTTCTTCGTGGTCGTTAGGCGACGCTTTACCCGGCACGCTGAATAATCGACTATAATTATCAAGGCGCCACGCGGCGCCTTTTTTTATATCTATCAGAACAACAAGTTAGTAGAAATATTAATTTTTTATCCCCGACTAACGCATTGGAAAATCCCTTCCTGCATATTCTCTTCATTATTTCTCATTTCTCTTCACGATATTTACACTGCTCATAATTTGAGATTATTTCCCCTTCCAGGCCTGTGTCATTGCGGTGGTAAAATAAGCTATTCCGTTATGTGTCAACAACGTTGACAGCAAACGGTTATTTAGAGGTAATACCATGAATAAATTAATATTAGTGACATTGTTAGCAACGTTGCTTGCTGGCTGTGCCCATGATTCCCCGTGCGTGCCTGTCTATGACTCGCAGGGCCGACTGGTGCATACCAATACCTGTGTAAAAGGCACAACACAGGATAACTGGGAAACGGCTGGCGCGATCGCTGGTGGGGCAGCAGCGGTTGCCGGTCTCACGTTAGGTATCGTGGCGCTGACTCGTTAGCAACTCCGCTCCACAAATGTTCAGCCTGGAGGCGTTCCCTTCGGCTCAGTCGCCAGAAAGACAAAAGGCCCAGTCGTGTGACTGGGCCTTTCATTTACGTTGATATGACCGCTGCTTTCCCCGGAGGCGGTGCTACGCACCTTTTCCGGGCTACGGGGTCTGTAGCCCCGGTAAGCGCAGCGCCACCGGGGGAGCTGGCGGCGCGTCTGGCCGCAAAAAACAAAAAAGCCCGGTCTTCCGACTGAGCCTTTCGTTTTATTTGATGCCTGGGAATGATGGCGGGCGTCCTGCCCGCTACCCTCCGGGCCGTTGCTGCGCAACGTTCAAATCCGCTCCCGGCGGATTTGTCCCTACTCCGGAGAGCGCTCATCGGCAAACAACAGATATAACAAAAGCAAAAGGCCCAGTCTCTCGACTGGGCCTTTTGCTTTATTTGATGCCTGGCGATTCCCTACTCTCACATGGGGAGACCCCACACTACCATCGGCGCTACGACGTTTCACTTCTGAGTTCGGCATGGGGTCAGGTGGGACCGCCGCGCTATTGTCGCCAGGCAAATTCTTTACAACGTGCCGAACTTTAACCTAAAAAGTGGTGCTGATACCCAGAGTCGAACTGGGGACCTCACCCTTACCAAGGGTGCGCTCTACCAACTGAGCCATATCAGCACGCTAAATTTGATGCCTGGCAGTTCCCTACTCTCACATGGGGAGACCCCACACTACCATCGGCGCTACGGCGTTTCACTTCTGAGTTCGGCATGGGGTCAGGTGGGACCACCGCGCTGTCGCCGCCAGGCAAATTCTGTTTTATCAACACGTCCTGCGGACGCATCGATTAATCTGTATCACGCTGAAAATCTTCTCTCAAATCGCCAAAACAGCTTCGGCGTTGTAAGGTTAAGCCTCACGGTTCATTAGTACCGGTTAGCTCAACGCATCGCTGCGCTTACACACCCGGCCTATCAACGTCGTCGTCTTCAACGTTCCTTCAGGAGACTTAAAGTCTCA